>NZ_JANSIL010000099.1:0-14720 GCF_047462015.1 Synechococcus sp. R5-13
GTTCGCGCCAGCGGGCCGGAGGCCTTAAGCCCGCCCTGTACTGCGAAGCAGTCAGGGTCGGGTAGTTTACTAGCAAACAGATCCTGCTTGCCGCTCGAGTTTTGGCAGAGAAGGGGTGGTTCAAGGCACTTCCAACAGAGCCGCTTGCGGCCAGCCGAAGCCAGTTCGAAACACGGCCCTAGCGCTCTGCACTACTTCCGGTCTGGAACCTGCGAACACGACTACCCCTTGCCTGCAGCAAGTACCTACTCATAAATCCAGCTTTGGGCAACCGGTGTCCAGCTCACCAATTCCGACTCATCGAACCAAAGGGCGATCTCCCGCTGCGCGGTTTCAACTCCATCGGAGCCGTGAATGAGGTTGCGGCCAATGTCGATGCCAAAATCGCCGCGAATGGTGCCCGGTTCTGCCTCCAGGGGGTTGGTCTTGCCGATGAGCTTACGGGCGGCAGCAATCACCCCTTTGCCCTGCCAGACCATAGCCACCACCGGCCCCGAGGTAATGAACTTCACCAAACTGTGGAAGAAGGGGCGCTCCTTGTGTTCGGCGTAATGGGCTTCCGCCAGCTCTTGGCTCACTTGCACCAGCTTCAGGCCCACCAATTGGTAGCCCCGGCTCTCCAGGCGCTGGATGATGGTGCCCACCAGCCCCCGCTGCACGCCGTCTGGCTTGATGGCAATAAAGGTGCGCTCCATGGGATCTCCCCTCGTTTTACAGATCTTCACCGCTATCCTTGTACCGGATCGGGGATCCCAAGCGCAAGGGAGCAAAATTAGCGCTTTTTACGCGCCCACCACTGCCAAGGTCAGGAAGGCAGCCCCCACCACTGTAATCGCCCAGCCGGCCCAGCGAGTTAAGCCAGGGATCCGCAACCCCCAGCGTTCTGCTGCCCAAAGGGCCAGGAGAGCTACCCCATACTGGACGGTGCTCAACCCCAGTAGATATCCCACCCAAGGCATGGGTTGGGCGCCGATAATGGTTTCGGCGTAGGCATAGCCATGGAATAGCCCCGCCAGGGATCCCCCTATTAGCAAGAGCCAACTTGGGATCTGCCGCGGTTGCACCAGCAGCAAGCCGAAGAGAACCACGGAAGAGGCAATGGCCAGCTCCGTCAGTCCCAGGGGATCCCAGCCGGCCAGGTGGATCCCAGTGCCCACCAGACCCGCTAGCACAAAGCCCAGCGGGATCCCATAGCGCCAGGGCTGCCCCGCCGCTACAAGACCGATGGCCACGACGAAGGCCAGGTGATCCAAGCCAATGACAGGGTGAGCCAGCCCGGAGAGAAATCCCTCCCAGGCCGTTGCAGGCAGTTTCCCTCCCAGGGCGTGGTGGGCAAAAGCCGGCGAAAAAAACCCCGTAACTGCCAGTGCACCCCCAGCAGCGGCAAAGCTGGGGATCCCTTCCTTCCGCCACCGCCCAAGCGGCGATGGGACTTGCTGCCACAGCCAAGACATGCTTTTGGACCTCCCTGAGTTCTCTCAATAGCTGCCCAGATCTCCCAGTCTAGGGGCGCTCTCTGTACCCTTGCAGATTTTCCGGCTCAAACTGGCGCAAAATCCGCGTGGCTTCGCGGAGGCGGGTTTCGTTCTCTTCTTCCACAATGAGCACGTACTTGCCCGCAGCGAGGCGGTTGCGGTAAGCCAAAGCATCGCCGGAGCCACCAGACAAGCCCACTCCGCCGCCGACGAAAAAGCTGCCCATGGCCCCGCCCATCGCGCCCAATAGGCCGCCGATCAGGTGGTTGCCTATAGGTCCCGCCCAGGCAAAGGTATCCAAACCACTCAAAACGCTGAACCCCACCCCGGCCAAAAAGCCAAAGGGCACCAACCAAATGGCCAGGCGCCGCATCTGACGGCGGGCCGCTTGGGCCGGGTCAATCAGCCCAAACTCGTCGGCACTCTTGTAGCCCCGCCCCAGCAGATGCAATCGCTCCAGGGAAAAGCCGGCTTGTTCCAGGGCGCTGTAGGCCGCCTCAGCGGCTATGCGATCCGGCAGTACCGCGATTAAATAGCTCATGGACCCGGGGATCCAATCCGTTCCACATCTTATTGTCTGCCAAGTTTGAGCGAGGATCCCTGTGACCCAGTCTGGCTCCACTAGCGCTCCATCTACTAGCCTCTACCAGCGCTTTTACGAAGTGGTGCGGCGGATCCCGCCGGGCCGAGTGGCCACCTATGGGCAGGTGGCGCGGGTTGCCGGTTACCCCGGCTATGCTCGCCAGGTGGGCTATGCTTTGTTTCGCCTGCAAGGCCAAAACACCGACATCCCTTGGCACCGGGTGATCAACGCCCAGGGCTGCATTTCCTACTCCCCCTTTCGCCTCGGCTACGACGACCTGCAAAAGGCACTGCTGCAGGCGGAAGGGATCCGCTTTGACGCCCAAGGTCGGGTGGATCTGCAGCAATTCGGCTGGGATCCATGGGAAGCTTAACCTAAACTTGACCTAACCTTAGACAGGCCATAACGAAACCCCCATCCCACCCCTGGTAACGTGAACGCGGATGCGTCCTCTCTTGTGGATGGAGTGAAGGAATTGTCATGAAACCAGCTTGCCGTGCTCGAGGGTCTGCCCCTGCCAAGAGATGGCTCCCGGATTGGCTGAACCCTCTGGCCAGGTCCCTGTGGGTCGGGTTGTGGTGTTTGGTGCTGAGCCTGGCCAGCGCCTGCGGTAGCAGCAGCTCGGTTCCCCCAACCGGCGGAGGGGCTGGGTTTATCGCCTCGGATCCCAATGTGGCTCTCTCGACTCAGCCGCCCGCTTTTACCCTGCAAATCCTACATGCCAGCGACTTGGAAGCCTCGATCGCTGCCGTACAAGATGCGCCGCGCTTCTCGGCGGTGGTGAACGCTCTGCGCCCCCAATTCCCAAATACGGTGGTGCTCTCCAGTGGGGACAACTATATTCCCAGCCCCTTCTACAATGCCAGCACGGATCGGTCTCTGCAAGGCCGTTACAACCTCACCCCTGGCAAAGCCGATATCGAGATCATCAACGCCATTGGCTTTGAGGCGGCTGCCTTCGGCAACCACGAGTTCGACCAGGGCACGCGCCAAATTCGCGACCTCATCCGGCCCGACACTGGCCGCGGCTACGCTGGGGCTCGTTTTCCCTACTTGAGCGCCAACCTCAGCTTCAGCGGTACCGGCGAATTGGCTAGCTCTGACTTTGCTGCTGATGGTCAAGAGGCCAGCTCTATCCGCGGCAAGATCGCCAAGACGGCGGTGATCACGGTAGGAGGGCAGCGGATCGGTCTGGTGGGAGCCACCACCACCCGTTTGGCGGCCATCTCTAGCCCCGGCCCCGAGGTGAGGGTAGAAGGCAGGGTGGACGATACTGACCAGGTGAGTGCCGCTCTAATCCAGGGCTTCGTCGATCAACTCACCGCTCAGGGCATCAACAAAATTATCCTCCTAGCCCATCTGCAACAGTTGCAAAACGAGGTAGCCCTGGCCAGCCAATTGCGAAATGTGGACATCATCATTGCCGGCGGATCCCACCAGGTGATCGCCAAGCCCACCGATCGCCTGCGCACTGATTTGCCCGATACCCGCAGGGGTGACTACCCCATCTTGCGCTCCTCCGCCAGTGGTCAACCGGTGGCGGTGGTCAACACCGGCTCCAACTATCGCTACGTGGGCCGCCTGGTGGTCAGCTTTGACGCCAACGGGGTTATTGCCCGCATTGACCCGGTGAGCGGTGCCTATGCCACCGACGACCAAGGGGTAGCAGCTGTCAGGGGCACCCCCAATCCTGACGTAGTGCGGATAGCCAACGAAATTGGCAACATCATCCGCACCAAAGATGGCCGCACCTTCGGCTCCACCACCCAATTTCTCAACGGCCTGCGGGCAGAGGTGCGCACCGAGGAAACCAACCTGGGCAACCTCACTGCCGATGCCAACTTGGCCTACGCCAGAACGGTCGATCCTTCTACGGTTATCTCCCTGAAAAATGGCGGTGGCATTCGCGCTCCCATTGGGGCTACCACCGGCAGCGGCGGCGGTGAGCCGGTGCGGCGCATCCCACCGGTGGCTAACCCTGAAGCCGGCAAGCAGTCCGGTCAAATCTCTCAGCTGGACATCGAAACGGCCCTTGCTTTTAACAACGGCCTCTCTCTGTTGACCGTCACCGCTGAGGAACTGAAGCAGATAGTGGAACACGGGGTGGCGCAAACCCAGCCGGGAGCTACGCCGGGCCGCTTCCCCCAAATTGGCGGCTTTGCCTTTAGCTTTGATCCCTCGCGGCCACCGGGATCCCGCGTCCTCTCCTTGCGGGTGGATACGCCCACAGGTCGGGATGTGGTGGTGCGCAACGGCCAAGTGCAAGGGGATCCCAGACGCACCTTCCGCCTGGTGACCCTGGACTTCTTGGCCAATGGTGGGGATGACTATCCCTTCCCTCGCCTGTCTAACCCCAACCGGGTCAACTTGGCCCCCAGCTCTGGCATTACCTTCGACACCCCCGGCAGCGAGCAAGATGCCTTGGCTCGGTATTTGCGGCAGATCGGCGTGTTCACCGAACCGGACACCCCGCCGGCCCAGGATACCCGCATCCAGAACCTGTCGGCCCGCCCAGATACGGTGCTGCAAGGTCTGTAGATTGGGTTAACAGACTGGGGCAGATTGGTCCAGAGGAGTGGTAATCCGGTGCCGGGCTTCCTTCTTGCCAAAGGAGAGATTGGCTTGGATGAGTTGCCTCAGCAGCGTGCCGGAGAAATGTCTTGAGCTTTTTAGGAAGGGATCCCTGGCCAGTGTCAAGGATCCCTTTTCTTTATTTCCAGAAAGCTCGATGCAGGACCTGCTGTCATTGCTTGGCAACATTTACCGGAATGCCCAGGCGGGCCGTGAACCTTGCGGGCATTGCCCACAATAGGTGGATTTGTATACGGATTGAATTGCTTCCTCAAGGAGGAATCATTACCATCAAGGGTGACGTTCGCTCCTTTTGCTGTTCATGACCCTGGAGACGTTTTTTACCCAGCTCAACGCCAATGGCTTAGCCATTGCGCTTTTGCTCTTTGCCACCCCTTGGGTGGTTTGGGTTCTCTGCGACTGGATCCCAGGCCAATGGGAGGAGCCTTTTTTGCTCAGCTTAAGTATCGGCTTGGGAGCGGTAACTCTTGTCCTCTGGGCGGGCTACTTGGCCTATGCCACCAACACCGCCGGCTGGCAGGCGGTGGTGAAGCAGGCGGATATGTTCTTGCTGCTGGTGCCTCCCTGGACTTTTCTTAGCTCCATCTGGGTGGCGCGGCAGCGCATGCCTCTCTCGCGGGTGCCGGCTTTTCGCACCTTGCAAGGGATCGGCATTTTGGCGGCAGTCTATCTTATTTTTTCTTGGCTCAGTCGCCGGGTTTATCTTGTCTTCTTTTCCCGCCTACCCTTTTCGGCTTTCTTGTGGATCCTGGCAGGGCTGTTGGGGGTGGCGTACATCGGCTATCGCATCATCTTCGGGGATCCGCCCAAGTACCCGCCTGAAACCTGAGGGGACGGACAGCAGGGACTAAAATCAAGGGAGACCTTTTGCAACTTGGCAATGGTGACCGTCCCTCTGACTTCAGCCCTGAATATCGACTATCGTCCTCTACAGGAGCTGTTATCGGCGGGAGCCTGGCTGGAGGCGGATCGGCTGAGCCTACAACTGCTATGTCGGGCGGCAGGAGAGGGGGCGGCGCGGCGGGGCTGGCTGTATTTTTCCGAGGTGAGCCGGATCCCGGTCGAGGATCTGCGCACGATCGATCGCCTGTGGCGGGCGGCCTCCGGGGATCGCTTTGGCTACTCGGTGCAGCGGCAACTGTGGCTGGGGGTGAACCGCAACTGGGAGCGCCTTTGGCCCCTCATCGGCTGGAAACAGGGCTACCACTGGACTCGCTACCCCGACGAGTTCATCTGGGATCTCTCCGCCCCCAAGGGCCACCTGCCCCTTTCCAACCAACTGCGGGGGGTGCGGGTTCTGGAGGAGTTGCTCACCCACAAGGCTTGGGAAGAAGTGTCTGGCTGAGCATCCCTGGTTACTGGCTGAATCATAATTGGACTAGACTGTGGCCGAGCAACTGCAACTAACCCAATTTCCCAACTTGCCCATCGACCTGGCCCAGGCCTGTGAGCAGGCCATCCAGGCTACACGGCTGGCTATGCAAGCAGGATATCGCCGCCTGCTCATTGAGATCCTGGCTCCTGAGATTAAACCGGAAGTCTTGGCCCGTCCGTTTTTGGAGCTGCTGCAACCGCCTGCTTTGGTGCTATTCAGCGATGCCGGCGGAGCAGCCCTGGCCCAGCGGGAATGGGGATCCCTGCCAGAAGGGATTGAATTACAGAGCTTGACTTCCCGGACTCAACCTACCCCAGAACAGAGCCTCCTGCTGGTGATGCCCGCGGTTTACAGCTTGGATCAGGTGGAGCGGGTTTGCCAAGCGGTCAGTGGCGGGGATCCCTCTGGGCTGGCTTCCAAAGGACGGGATCCCAAACCCGTCGTTCTCCTCAACCCCCAATTGCAGGATGCCGCCACCGTGGGGGTGGGTCTGGCCGGTCGCCGACTGCGGCAGCGGTTCCTGAGCACCTTTGAGACCAGCTACTACCTGCGCTCCCTGGTGGAGGGGGCCCTGTTTCGGGCCTATCCGGATCCCTGGAGCGTGTGGCAGCAGGAAGAGCCCGGCCTCTACAGCGTCTTGAAGACTTTTATTGCCCAGCCCACCGGCGAGGAAGTGGCCGAACTGTTCAGGGCCAGCAAGGGAAAGGATCCCTGGTGGAGCTGGCGGCGCTGGCTGGGATCCCTGTGAGGGTCAGGATCTCATGGGGAGAAAGGCCAGGGGTGAGGGTTAGTACTATCTCAAACTCTTTTAATAAAGACTATAAAGCTCCCCGCCTCATCTCTATTTCGGTGATATGATCACACCACGCTAGGAGTGTCTGGGGATCCCCCCCCAGGCTGAGATTACATCCTCAGAACCTGATCTGGTTCATACCAGCGTAGGAAAGCGAGCACTGGAGTTGACAACATGCGCAGCGAATGGGTTGCCCGTCGCCGTGGGCAAGCAAATGTAACGCAGATGCACTTTGCCCGTCAGGGCGTGATTACCGAAGAGATGGAGTATGTGGCCCAGCGGGAAAACCTGCCGCCTGAACTGATCCGCTCGGAAGTGGCCCGGGGTCGCATGATCATCCCTGCCAACATCAATCACACCAACCTCGAGCCGATGTGCATTGGGATCGCTTCCCGGTGCAAAGTCAATGCCAACATTGGCGCTTCCCCTACTTCTTCCGGCTTGGCCGAAGAGCTGGAAAAGCTGAAATTGGCCATCAAATACGGCGCCGATACCGTTATGGATCTGTCCACCGGCGGGGGCGATTTGGATGAAATTCGCACAGCCATTATCCAAGCTTCTCCAGTGCCCATTGGCACGGTGCCCATCTACCAGGCCCTAGAAAGCGTGCATGGCAATGTCGAAAAACTCTCGGCAGAAGATATCTTGCATATTATCGAAAAGCAGGCCCAGCAAGGGGTGGACTACATGACCATCCATGCCGGGATCCTGATCGAATATCTTCCGTTGGTACGCCACCGCCTGACGGGAATTGTTTCTCGTGGGGGTGGGATCCTGGCCCGTTGGATGTTGGCCCACCACAAACAAAACCCGCTTTATACCCACTTCCGCGACATTATCGAGATTTTCAAGAAATACGATGTTTCTTTTAGTCTGGGAGATTCTTTGCGACCGGGATGTTTGCACGATGCCTCTGATGAGGCGCAACTGGCGGAGTTGAAAACCCTGGGCCAGCTGACCCGCATGGCCTGGGAGCACGATGTGCAGGTGATGGTAGAAGGGCCGGGGCACGTGCCGATGGATCAAATTGAATTTAACGTGCGCAAGCAAATGGAGGAGTGCGACGAAGCTCCCTTCTACGTTTTGGGGCCTTTGGTAACCGATATTGCGGCAGGCTATGACCACATCAGCTCCGCCATTGGGGCGGCCTTGGCTGGCTGGTACGGGGCAGCCATGCTTTGCTATGTCACCCCCAAAGAGCACCTGGGTTTGCCCAATGCAGAGGACGTGCGCAACGGCTTAATTGCCTATAAAATTGCCGCCCATGCTGCCGATATTGCCCGTCATCGCCCCGGTGCCAGGGATCGGGATGATGAGATGTCCAGAGCTCGCTATAACTTCGACTGGAACCGACAATTTGAACTGTCTTTGGATCCAGAACGCGCCAGAGAATATCACGACGAAACCTTGCCGGCAGATATCTACAAAACGGCAGAGTTCTGCTCCATGTGTGGGCCAAAGTTTTGCCCTATGCAAACCAAGATGGATGCAGAGGCTTTGAGCGAGCTGGAGCGGTTCTTGGCCGCGCAGCCAACAGGGTAAGCCTTGGCCCATCCCTGCCCTGAAGGCTTGAAAAAGGCCATCGTCTGTCTCGCCTATGGACTGGATTGGGATCCCTGTCTCAAGTTCTCAAGAAGTCAGGTCTAGAGCCCTGTCTTGCTGCGGGGATCCCTACCCTTCGGGGTGGGGAGTGTGTCAAGCTGATCTGGAGGAGAACCGTTGCAGTTGGCTCAATTGAGCACAGAGGATGACATGGCACTTAGACAACTCGGGCATGTCGCCATCCGGGTAGAAGACATCCCCAAGGCGGTGGAGTTCTACCAAAAGCTGGGCATGGTTAACGTCTGGCAGGATCCCGACTGGGCCTACATGAAGGCGGGAGAGGATGGGCTGGCACTGCTGGGGCCGGGCTATCGCGCAGCAGGGCCCCACTTTGGCTTTGTCTTCGACAACCTGGAGGAGCTTCGGCAAGAGCACCAGCGCCTGAAATCCCAAGGGATCCTGGTGGGGGAAATCCATAGCCACCGGGATGGCACGGCCTCTTTCTATGGCAAGGATCCCGACGGCAACCTGTTTGAGTTTTTGTATGAACCTGCGGGAACCTTCGACCAAGCCAAGGCAGCCCAAGCCACAGCTTGACTTAGCACCTTGAGGGCGCTCCCCCAAGTACTCTCAGTTTGTCCAACGCAAAGGGATCCTCTTGTACACAGGGGATCCCCTTTTTGACCGGCTTTAGGAATACCCCTTGCCCAATTTGAATCGGCAGGAGCTGCCCACTCAGTCACCAGATCTGCTGGAGGTTTGCACGTACAAAATCACCAGGAAGATGGCGGGCACCAGAACGACTAAGAGAGTGGCCAAGATGCCCAGGTAGTTCGTCTCCATAACTCCAAATGCCACAAGCCCAACTGGCAGTCAGCATACCACTCTTGAGTACGACTTGCCCAAAGGGAAAACGGGCGGGCCAAGGCTAGGGCTTGGTTTTGACCGAAACATCCCCCAACACCTTGGTCTGGCAAGCAAGGCGGTAGCTATCGGGCTTGCGCTTGAGCTTGCGGTTTTCTGCCTCGGTGCGAGGGGAGAGGTTCTCGGATCCCTCAACAATCTCCACCACACAGGTGCCACACTGGCCGTTGCCGCCGCAGTTGAGCAGCTTGGCCATCATTTTGTAGAGATCGATCTGGTTTTCCAGAGCCTTCAAGCGCAAGTTAGCGCCTTCAGCGACGAAGATCTCTCGGTTCTCGTTGACGAAGCGAATCGTTGCCATACCCCTGCCAGAAACCACGACACCTTTCAGCCTGAGCCAGGAGAGCGCTCACAGTTGCTAAGTATTGTAACATTTTAAGTCATATTTTTAATCTCTGGCGAGAGATCTGGGAAGATGATGCCTAAAGTGAGACGGCATCCTGCCTGAAGCCACTCAGGTCGGTAGCGTTTCGTTATACTGTTTGATGCCCGTGATGGAAATTCTGAGAGCGATATCCTCTTGGGTGCGCTCAGGGGTTCAAGCGGGTGCGGCACCCCCCGACTCTGAAGAGACTGCTCAGGTCAGGATCCCAGGTAAGATGTCGGCTTAATTTTGACTGGATATCGCGCAAGTGTTGGAGAACGTGGAGGACCGAGCTTTATGGGACTACCGTGGTATCGGGTCCATACGGTTGTACTGAATGACCCAGGTCGCCTGATCGCGGTTCACCTGATGCATACCGCTCTGGTAGCAGGTTGGGCCGGGTCGATGGCGCTCTATGAAACGGCCATTTTCGATCCGTCGGATCCTGTCCTGAATCCGATGTGGCGTCAGGGCATGTTTGTCATGCCATTTATGGTTCGCCTGGGGGTGGTCAACTCCTGGGGCGGTTGGAATATCTACGGCGAGAGCGTTGCCAATGCGGGCTTCTGGACGTTTGAAGGGGTAGCCACTGCCCATATCGTTTTGTCCGGCTTGCTCTTCTTGGCTGCCTGCTGGCACTGGGTGTACTGGGATCTGGAGCTGTTCCGGGATCCCCGCACCGGCGAGCCGGCTTTGGATCTGCCGAAAATATTTGGGATCCACCTGCTGTTGGCCGGGATCCTCTGCTTTGGGTTTGGCGCCTTTCACCTGACGGGGGTGTTTGGCCCGGGGATGTGGGTGAGCGATCCCTATGCGACGACGGGACACGTCCAGCCGGTAGCACCGGAATGGGGGCCAGCCGGTTTTAACCCCTACAACGCCGGAGGGGTGGTGGCCCACCACATTGCTGCAGGCATCGTGGGCATCATTGCAGGTCTATTTCACATCACGGTACGCCCACCCCAGCGCCTCTATCGCGCTCTGCGAATGGGGAACATCGAGACGGTGCTTTCCAGCTCGATTGCGGCGGTGTTTTTTGCCGGTTTTGTGGTGGCCGGAACCATGTGGTACGGCAGCGCCACTACCCCTGTGGAGCTGTTTGGTCCCACCCGCTACCAATGGGATTCTGGCTATTTCAACCAGGAGATTAACCGCCGGGTAAATGCGGCTATGGAAGCCGGGATGACCCGCAGCGAGGCCTACAACTCCCTGCCCAAATCTTTGCTCTTCTACGACTACGTGGGCAACAGCCCGGCCAAGGGGGGTCTGTTCCGAGCTGGCCCCATGAACAAAGGGGATGGCATTGCCATCGAGTGGCTGGGCTACCCAGTGTTCCGTGACCGCGAAGGGCGCGAGCTGACGGTGCAGCGGATGCCCAATTTCTTCGAAACCTTCCCGGTTATTCTGCGGGATGCCGATGGCGTGGTGCGGGCAGACATTCCCTTCCGTCGGGCAGAGTCTCGCTATAGCTTTGAGCAGGTGGGCGTGACGGTGGAGTTTTACGGCGGCAAGCTGGACGGTCAGGTGTTTACCGACCCGGCAACCGTCAAGAAATATGCCCGCCAGGCCCAGTTGGGTCAGTTGTTTGAGTTCGACCGAGAAACCCCCAAGGCGGACGGCACCTTCCACACCAGCCCCCGCGGTTGGTTTACCTTTGCTCACGCCGTCTTTGCCCTGCTGTTCTTCTTCGGCCACATTTGGCACGGCGCCCGTACCCTCTTCCGCGATGTGTTCGCCGGTATTGACCCCAATATGAGCGAGGAAATGGTGGAGTTCGGCGTCTTCCAGAAAGTAGGGGATCCCACTACCCGCAAGGTGCAGGAAGCCTAGAGCCCTTTTCGGCGATGCCGTCGGCACTCTGCTTCACTTTGGAGATGGGGTGCTGGCGGCTCTGAGTTAATCTGGAATCAAGCCCCCCTTAGCAATCCTTAGCAATTCTGACTTGGAGGTTTCGTATGGAAGTCATCACCTACACCTTTATCCTGTTTTTGACGTTGGGCCTTTTATTTTTCGCAGTTGCCTTTCGGGAAACTCCGAGAATTACCAAGAAGTAACCCAGGGTAGTGGCTGCCGTTCCTGCTGTGCCGGGCTCAAGCAAGGCAGAGGGAAGGTCAGTCTCTTTTGAGATTTGTGGTTTAGGCTTAGTTCTGGATGGGGCCGGAGCTCTCTCCGGCTTTCCTATTTGCGGTTGGGTAGCGGCAACTCGGAATGGAGTGATTCCAAAATAAGATTCCAAAATAAATAGTCAAGTAGCGGCAACCTGAGGATCCTTCCTTTTGGGAGAGGAGGGGGGAGTTCTCAGAGCTACTGAGACCCTTTTCGGTACTCTTCAGTACTCTGTAGGAGAACGCTTGTCCTACTGCTCAAATTGAACTCGCTAAGGATGCCTTAGGATGGCTTTTGGGATCCCAGAGACAGCTTAGCTTGGGTTCAGATTCAAGATTGGGTTAACGATGGCAACAGTGCTGCTGGTGGAAGATGATCCGATCAACGCCCGTGTTTTTGAGAAGGTGTTGCGACGGCGGGGAGGTTTTGAGGTCTTTCACAGCCAGGATGTGGAGCAGATTTTGAAGCTGGCCCAGGGGCACGAGGTGGATGTCATTTTGTTGGATGTTTCCCTGTCCCAGAGCACCTTTCGCGGCGAGGCGGTGGACGGGATCCGCATTGCCCAACTGCTGAAGGGGGATCCAAAAAGCCGCTCCATCCCCATTATTTTGGTGACGGCCCACGCCATGCGGGGCGACCGCGAGGCATTCTTGGCCCAGAGCGGGGCGGATGGTTATATCGCCAAGCCAGTGGTGGATCACGAGGAGATGGTGAATCAAGTTCGCCAGGTGTTGTCTCAAGGGCCGAGGCAGGAGTGAGCTGTCCCGGAGAAGAATGGAGAAGAAGAATTAGGCGGCGAAGCTGTGCAAAATCGACTGCCAGAAGGGGATCCCATCCTGCCCTGGCAAATCAGGATCTGCTGCCCGCTCGGGGTGGGGCATCAAACCCAAGATCCGACCGCTGGGATCGCAAATGCCGGCGATGTTGTCCACAGAGCCGTTGGGCGCAACCGGAGCATAGCGAAAGACGATCTGCCCTTGATCCTGCAATTGCTTGAGGGTATCCGGGTCGCAGGTATAGCGGCCTTCCCCATGGGCGATGGGCAGGGTTAGGGTGGATCCCTGGGGATACGCGCTTGTCCAGGGAAGATCCTGCCGTTCTATACGGATCCCCACTCGGTCGCAGATAAAGTGCAGGTTGGCATTGCGCACCAGCGCCCCCGGCAGCAGGCCCGCCTCTGTCAAGATCTGAAAGCCATTGCAGATGCCCAGCACATAGCCCCCTCGCGCCGCGTGCTCCTTCAGGGATCCCATCACCGGAGCAAAACGAGCGATGGCCCCACAACGCAAATAATCCCCATAGCTGAAGCCCCCCGGCAGCACCACCACATCCAGCTCCGACAAATCCGTCTCTCGGTGCCAGATCAGCCGCGTTGGGCAGCCCAAGAGGCCGCGGGTTACCCAGGCTACATCTCGGTCGCAGTTGGAACCCGGAAAAACAACAACGCCAAACCTCACGCCAGCCATTGGGATCCCTTAAGTGAGAGGAAAGAAGATGGTCAGATTAGAGGGATGGAAGAGGGGTTGGGGGTATTTTTGGAATGGCCATCAGATCAACCCCAAATCGCGTGAACCCATCAAATTAACCACCGATGGCAGCCACTTGGATTTGATAAGTCTCAATCACCGGGTTGGCCAGCAGTTGATGGCACAGCTCATCCACCTGGCGGTGGGCGGTCTCGGCGTCGGGGGCCTCTAGCTGCAGTTGGATATGCTTGCCAATGCGCACCTGCTGTACCTGGGTATGCCCCAGCTGATGCAAGCTGGACTGAACCGCAGCCCCGGCGGGATCGAGAACAGAGGGGCGTAGGTGAATCTGAATCTGGGCCTGGAACTGCATAGAATAAAGGCTGGATCTGTTACCAGTGTACCAGTCGAATCATCACAGCTTTGGGTTCAGCCATGGATGCGTCGCGCGTGGTGGCCATTGCCCACAACGTTTTCCGGGAAACGATTCGGGATCGGATTCTCTACCTGGTGATGGTATTTGCGGTGGCCATGCTGGGAGCCACTGTTTTGATCCCGCAGGTGGCCAACCAGGCCCACAACAAAATCATTGCCGACCTGGGGTTGGCAGCCATTCACTTCTTCGGCCTGATCGTGGCCATTTTCGTGGGCACAGGGCTGGTGAATAAGGAGATTGAAAAACGCACGGTGTATGTGCTGATCGCCAAACCCATGAGCCGGGCAGAGTTCATTGTCGGCAAGCATCTGGGCCTATCGGCGCTGCTGTCGGTGCTGGTGCTGCTGATGACGGTCGTGTTTCTGCTGAGCTTGCTGCTGGTGCAGGCCCCGATCCCCCTTTTGGCCATTCTCTGGGCAACAGTCTTCACTTTCTTAGAGCTGGTGCTGATTGTTGCCGCAGCCCTGCTGTTCGGGGTTTTCACTTCCTCGATTCTGGCCACCCTCTACACCATTGCCCTGTTCCTGATGGGCCATGCCAGCCGCGCCCTGCTGCAACTGAGCAAGCTGGTGAAAGATGCCGGATTTGGCAAACTGTTTGAGGTGATTTATTTGATCCTGCCGGATTTGGAGCGCCTCAATTTGAGAGATGCTGCGGTTTACGGCCAAGTTCCGCCCCCAGCAGAACTTCTCGGAGATGCACTGTACGGCTTGGTTTACACCCTTTTGCTGCTGATTCTGGCAGTGTTGGTGTTCGCCCGGCGTGAGTTCTGACGTTACCTCTTCCCCCATGCGTTTTTTCCACTTCTATACGCCCGAACAGGTGCCTTCATCTGGGATCCCGGAGTGTGCGGTGGCCATTGATGTGCTGCGGGCCACCACCACCATTGCCACAGCGCTGGCAGCAGGAGCAGAAGCGGTACAGGTGTTTGCCCACCTGCAGCAGCTCCAAGAGGCAAGCCAAAACTGGCCGGCTTCCCAGCGGCTTTTGGCCGGGGAACGGGGGGGCAAAGCGGTGGCGGGGTTTGATCTGGGCAACTCCCCCCTCGACTACACTCCCGACCG
>NZ_JANSIL010000100.1:0-21340 GCF_047462015.1 Synechococcus sp. R5-13
CAAACAGAATGCTATCGCTGCATAGTTGAACAGTGATGTTCAGCAGTGTTCAGCGTAAATGTATCAGCATGTTGTTGGAGCTAACCCCAGAAGAATGCGAATCGGTGATTCCGGTGGTGCCAACGCGCCTTCAGTATGCCGCTTACTGGAGCGATGCCCTCAAGAGCACGGGCCGTATCATCACGGCCATTTTGGTGGGCGTGGCGCTGCTGGTTCTTTCCCGCGCTTTTGGCGAGGGATCCTTTCTGGGGGCAATCGCCTTCCTGGTCGGGATCCTCTCGTTGCTCTATCCCTTCCTGTGGGGGCCGCTCTACACCATCTCCCGCCGTCAGCTAGCCTTTCGCGAGATTCCCTATGGGGGATTGTTTTTTGGGCAGGTGTTGCGCACTCGCCGCTACGAGGTGGTGGTGGAAGAGCGAGAAAAGCTGGATGAAGATGGCAACTTCTACATTGAAGAGGTGCGGGAGCGCCAGTTTGAGATGGAAATCGGCGATGAGACCGGAGTCGTCTATCGTGTGCGGGCCAAGGACGATCCCCGCTACAGGCGAATTGTCAAAAAGCAATCGGTGCTCGGGTTGGTGAAAGCCTATTCCCGCGATTTGCAGCGCCGGCCCACTTTGAGCGAGGTCTACGTGGTCAAGCTGGGGGAGTGGGTGGGAGATGTCTCCTATCTGGATCGGGAGGCTTTTTTGGATATGGCAGATGAGCTGTTGGAGCTACAGGCCCAAGGACAAGCTTGATCCCCTGGATCCCTGGTGTTCTCTGGGATGGAGGGGAAGGGATCCCTGCCTTTTTATTCTGAAACCTAAACGGCTGCCTATCCGGGAGCGCCGCTTTTAACGCTGGGTTAGCCGCATTATTGTACTGGCCAGGGGTAGGGTTGGGTAGTTTACTGTGGACTGGCGGGAGCTTTAAACTGAGGGCTGTAAGCCAAAAACAACTGCCATGGGCGATCCTCTCACCCCCCAAGTTAGCGAGCGCATCTGCAAGCACATGAACGAAGATCATGCCGATGCAATAGCCCTCTACGCCAGGGTCTTTGGCCAGGTGGAAGGAGTTACCCAAGCCCGCATGCAGGCCATTGACCCGGAAGGGATGGACTTGCGGGTGCAGGTCGACGGGGCCGTACAAACGCTGCGGATCCGCTTCGACCACCCCCTGCGGGACTCCGAGGACGCCCATCAAACCTTAATTGCCATGGTGAAGCAGGCTCGCGCTCAAGTTAAACAGGCTACAAAGTGATGAGAGATACAGTTGAGGCTTAGCTGGCCTGCTGTAGGAGCAGATCCAACTGGCCGCGAGCCTCTAGCGCGTAAAGATCGTCGCAGCCGCCGATATGCTGGTCGTTGATGAAAATTTGCGGCACCGAACGGCGGCCGTTGGCCCGCTTGGCCATTTCCGCCCGTGCTGCCTCGTCTCCATCGATGGCGTACTCGATATACTTCACGCCTTTGCGATCCAGCAGTTGCTTAGCCCGGATGCAAAAGGGACAAAAACGCCAGGTGTAAATCTCAACAGTCATAAGAAAACAACAAACGCTTTTACATAGCTTAACATTTTCACGGAGCCGGGATCCCTTTCCTTGCAAACCTGGGGTTTTCTGCCTCCCATGGTCTAGTTGGCTTCCTTCCAATTGTGGCCAATTTGGATATCCACCACCAGCGGTATGGAGAGGGGCACTGCTCCTTCCATTTCCCTTTGGATCAGCGGTTTTAGGGCCTGCCATTCCGAGGGATCCACCTCAAACACCAGCTCATCATGCACTTGCAGGAGCAAGCGGGAACGAAAGTTCTGCAGCTTTTGCCGCAGGCGCACCATTGCTACTTTGATAATGTCCGAGGCGGATCCCTGGATGGGGGCATTCACAGCCGCCCGCAATTCCGCTTGTTTGCGATGGCCTGTCAGACGAGACAAATTGGGAAAATAGCGACGGCGACCCAAGATCGTTTCCACATAGCCATGCTTTTCCACAAAGGCTTCGGTGGAGCGCAGGTAGGCGAAAATACCGGCGTAGCGCTCGTTAAATCGCTGTAAAAATTGCTTGGCTTCCGACAAAGAAACCCCCGCAGTGCGGGCAAAGCGCTGCGCTCCCATGCCATAGATCACCCCATAGTTGATCGTTTTGGCCAGGCGGCGTTCTTCGCTGGTTATTTCCTGTTTTTCCAGGAGCAGGCGGGCGGTCAGGGTATGCACATCTTCCCCTGAGCGAAAGCCTTCCAGCAAGGCAGGTTCTTGGCTGAGGTGGGCCAAAATGCGCAGCTCAATTTGAGAGTAATCTGCTGCCGCCAATAGCCATCCCTCTTGGGGAATAAAAGCTTGTCGAATCCGGCGACTGAACTCGGTGCGAATGGGAATATTTTGCAAGTTGGGGTTTGAGGAGCTGAGCCTGCCGGTGGCAGTAACGGTTTGGTTAAAGTCGGTGTGGACTCTGCCGGTATCGCTTCTTACCAGGGCAGGCAGAGCATCCACATAGGTCGATTTCAGCTTGGCCAAGGTGCGGTATTGCACGATGGTTTCGATGAGAGGATGATCCCCCTCTAGCTTTTCTAAAACTGAGGCATCAGTGGAATAGCCAGTAGCCGTTTTGCGGGTTTTGCGAATGTCCAATTTCAGCTTTTCAAAGAGCAGGGATCCCAGTTGTTTGGGAGAATTGAGGTTAAAGGTTTCTCCAGCCTGGGCATAAGCTTTCTGCTCCAAACTTTGCAGCTCTTGTTCCAGCTCTTGGGAAAATTGCCTCAGAAACTCGGTATCAACGCGAATGCCGATCCACTCCATCTCTTCCAAAACTTGGGCCAAGGGCAGCTCGACTTGAATAAAAAGATCCCACAGGCGTGGATCGGTTTTCTGCAGCTTTTCGGTGAGGATTGGCACCAGACGATAGGCACAATAGGCGTCGGTTCCACAGTATTCTGCAACTCTGGAAATCGGGATATCGGCAATGGACTGTTCCTTGCCCAGCAACTTTTTGTAGCTGGTGGTTGGCAAACCCAAATGGGTAGCTGCCAAATCGGCCAAATTGTGGCTGGCTTCTGGATCCAAAACGTAGCTGGCCAACATGGGATCAAACTGGATCCCTTGCAGGCGGATCCCGTGGGCGCGGAAAATGCTCAGGTCGTACTTACAGTTTTGTAGGCTTTTGGGTCGGTTGGGATCTTCCCAAAGGGGTTGCAGGCTTTGTTTCACCAGCTCCCAATCCAGGTTGGATCCCTGGCGGTGGCCGATGGGCAAGTAGGCGATATCTCCCTCTGACCAACAACAGCCGATCCCCACCAATTGGGCATCCCGTGGATCTAGACTGGTGGTTTCAGTATCCCAAGCTACAATCCCTGGGCAGGCCAGCAGCTCTTGCCGCAAAAGCTCCAGTTGCTCCGGCGTATCGATGATGCGCACCGCCGGCAGAGAAGGGACGGGATCGAGGGCAAAATCAAACCACAGGGCTTCGTCAGGAGCGTTTGCGGGATCCCCGGTGGGATTAAAAGCGCCAACCACCTCTGCCTCGGTTGGGATCCCCCCCAAAGCCGTTTGTATTTTGCGCACTTGGGCGATGAAGCTGTGAAACTCCAATTTTTCCAGCAGCGGCAGCAATTCTGCTTGATCAAACCCGGTTAATTTCATGCTCTCCCAGTCGGGAGAAAGAGGAACGTCGCATTTGATCCGAGCCATAAATTGCGAGTGATGGGCCGCCGGGATCCCTTCTTTGAGGTATTGCTGGACTTTTCCTTGGATCTCGTCCAGGTGGTCGAAAATTTCATCCAAACTGCCGTAGCGCTCCAGCAGCTCCACAGCTCGCTTGGGGCCGATCCCTTTCACCCCGGGAATGTTGTCAGAAGGGTCACCACAGAGGGCCTTATAATCCACCACCTGCCAAGGCCAGATGCCCAATTTTTCTTTCACTTGTTCGGGGCCAAACTCGCTGATGCGATCTTTGCTGTTGAGGTGCAAAACCCGAACTCTTCCATCGGTATCGATCAACTGGAACAGATCTTGATCGCCACTTAAGATCTGCACCCGGTAATCTTGGGGGGCTAGCCTACTGAGGGTGCCCAAAATGTCATCGGCTTCAAAACCAGGCACCACCAAAATCGGGATGCGTAGTGCCGTCAACACCTGCTTCAGGTTCTCCACATCTTCGATAAACTCCGGTGGCGTTTCCGGGCGGCCTGATTTGTAGGTTTCGTCGGCCTCGTGGCGAAAAGTGGGCTGCCGTGTATCAAAGGCAACGGCTACATGGGTAGGGGTGTATTTGTCCAAGACTTCTAACAGCGATTTCAAAAAGCCAAAGCTGACGCTGGTGGGGATCCCAGTGGAAGTGCGCAACCCCCCCTCGCGGCTGTAGGCAAAGGCGTAGAAGGAGCGATAGGCCAGAGAGTGACCATCCACCAGCAGCAGTGTTGGAGTTTGCCAAGCCATCAGCTGATACCTTGAGGGTGAATCTAGCCTATCGGATCTGGGCTATGGGCAGAAGGGATCCCACATCCATCATCGGCCTCAAGAACTCAGCAAGAGCGCCCGGCGGTCAACAGGACGGGATTCCAATTCCAACTTCTGTGACCCGGCTACGGCAAGATCCAAAAAGCCATCGATAGGCCCGCCACCCCTGTCTGTTTTGTTAGCTACAATGCTCATGCCCATTTTTTCAATTTATTGGCTTGATCGGCAACACCTCAATTTGCCAACCCAACTGATCACCCAAAGCATTGGCTTCTGGTTTTGGACAACATACAGCTCACCACAATGCCCTTCTCTTCTCGGCAAATCCTGCCCCCATCCCTCTACCCACCCCTGCACTGGGGCCTCAAGACTCTCTTTCCCGACGGCCTGTGGGAGCTGCCGGCAGATCCCCATACCCAGCGGGTGGCCCTGACGTTTGACGATGGCCCTCACCCCGAGTACACTCCGGCTTTGCTGCAGGTTTTGATGGATTTTCAGGTGTCGGCCACGTTTTTTGTGTTGGGAGAACGGGTGCAGCGCTGGCCCCACCTAGCCCGTCAGATCCGCCAACAAGGCCACCGCATTGGCCTTCACGGCTGGCAGCATCGCTCCTTCACCCAGCTTGCCCCTGACGAACTTCAACAGAGCCTGAAGCGCAGCCAAGCTGCCCTGGTGGCTGCCTGTGGCGGGATCCCTGACGATTATCGGGCTGTGCGCCCGCCCAATGGCTTGTTTTGGCCGCAGACGCTTGCGGATTTGCGCCGTTGGGGCTTTTGTCCGGTGATGTGGAGCGTGGTGCCTGAGGATTGGCTGATCCCACCGGTATCGGTGGTAGTGGAGCGGGTGCTGGCCCAGGTGCGGCCTGGCTCCTTGATCGTGCTGCACGATGGGGTACAAGGAGGAGCCCAAGTGGCTGAGGTGACGCGGCAGTTGATCCCAGCTTTGCAGGAGCGGGGATTTGAATTTGTCCACTTGCCGGATCCCTGGGATCTTTCCAGTCAGGGAGAAAGTTAAATACAGTAGAGGCACGCACAAGCAGGAGGGTCAGGCCATGGGCGCACGCAAGATTATCTACGGCATTTTTGGGCAACGGGCCGGCAGCGTCATCGTCGGAACTTGGAACTGGCTGTGGGGGATCCCGGTGGAGAAAGGCGGCACAGGGGCGGTGATGGTGGCGGAAGAATCCCTACGCACGATGCAGGAGACGGTTCAGCGTCTCACGGAAGCCGTTGCCACCCAAGTGGCTGCCTATCAGCGGGCTGAGCAGAAGTACATGCAAAAGGTGCGGGAGTACCAGGCCCTGGAGAACAAGGCTCGCCTGGCCGCCCAACGGGGCGATCAAGAGGCTGCCCGCCTGGCTATGTCCCAAGCGCTGCAAATTGAGGCCATTCTCGGCCCCCTCAAGGAGAACGTGGAAACTGCCGAGCGCTACGTCAACGCCGCCAAGCAAAAGCTGGCCCGCGAGAAAGAGCGATTGGCCGCTTACAAGAGCGAGCTGAGCAACCTCAAAGACATCAACGAGGTGAACCAAGCTCTGGAGCAGATGACCCGCGTCAACAACTCCTACAACATCGACTCGGCCAAGTCCCAATTTGAGGCGGCAAAGAATGCTATCCAGGCTCGCCAGCTCAAATCCCGAGCCATGAGCGAACTCTCGGAAGATCGCAGCGAGCAGATTGCTGCCCAACTGGATGAAATGGCCATGGACGATGAAATCTCCCGCCGCTTGGCAATGCTCACCGGCCAAGGAGGTGCCCAGGCCAACCCGCCGCTACCGGATCTGGATTTCGAGAAGCGGCTCCCCCAATAGCGGCAGTTGCTTCCAAGCTTGGGGATCCCTCGCTTTTCAACCCACGTCGGCAACCCCGCTGCTAAGTTGCAGGGGGAGTTTTCCGTTGGGAATTGACGGTCAACGGGCTAGAGGGAGTGCGCTCGTACTAGGATGATATAGGAACAATAGGCAACCCATCTGAGGAGAGGATCCCAGCAATGTCAGCAGCACGAGGCGGGCATTCTGCCCGATCAGGCCTGTGGCCCACTTACGCAACCAGCCCGTGGCTGTCTAGAGCGCTGTTGCTGCTCTGTGTCTGCCTCAGCTTGGTGGTCGGTGCCTGTTCCGCAGGCTCTAACCTACGGGCCTACAGGGATCCCAGCGGAGCCTTTGCTTTTGCTTACCCCAACGGCATGGTGGCGGTCAATCTTGGGCCGGGGAAAGGGCCGGTGGTACTCCTGCGCGACCTGGTGTACGAGACCGAGAACGTCAGCCTGATGATCGCCCCGTTTGACAAGGGGGAGACGATTGCCGATTTGGGCAGCCCGGCTGAGGTGGGGCAGTTGGTGGCGGAGAAGATCATTGCTCCTGAGGGATCCGGTCGCTCGGCCAAGCTGTTGGCTGCCGAAGCCTTTGAGCGGCAGGAGCACCCCTATTACCTGCTGGAATACCAAACCGATATGGGATCCCAGCTTCGTCATGAGGTGGTGACGGTAACCGTTCGGCACCATCGCCTCTACACGCTGACAGCCTCTACCCAAGAATCCCGCTGGCCTCAGGTGCAGGCTGCTTTTAGGAACGTGGGCCGCTCTCTGAATGTTTCCTAAAGCTTTTCCTGAGAGGATTTTCTCAAGGGATTGAACCGGGTTGACGGACTTGGGTAGGTTAAGGTTGAGCCCTTTAGGGCTGAGTTATGGCCATTTTAGGTTGGGGGCGAGACGCCTGGGCTACTGAGAAAAGCCTTGTGGTTCTGGGGATTATTGCTCCGCAACGCTGACGCGAAGACGCGACCAACGTTTTGGGTGTGGGTGCAGTGTCCTAGCTTGAATCGAAATGACCCTACCTACGGGTTCCAGCCGGGCCATCTGGTGTTAAAACGTAAAACGGTAGTGTTTTAAACCTGCGGAGATGGGATCCCACCCTCTTGGGCCTGCTCTATGACCGTATACGTGGTTCAGATCAGCGACCTGCATCTGTTTGCCAAGCCCCATCACCGGCTGCTGGGGGTGGACACGGAAGCCTCTTTCCTGCAGGTGCAAAAGGCCATTGCCGCTCTGGATCCCTTGCCGGATCTGCTGCTGCTTACCGGAGATCTCTCTCAAGATGGCAGTGCGGCATCTTACGCCCGTTTGAGAGCCCATTTGCAGGCTCTCCCCATCGATACTTACTGGTTGGCAGGCAACCACGATCGCCTGCACACCATGAACCAAGAGCTTCATGCCGAGCGGCTATTTGGGGACAAGAGCTTCAGCCGGGAAAATTGGAGCTTTATTTTGTTGAACTCCCTCGTGCCCGGCAAAGATAGCGGTTACCTGACGGAGCGCACGCTGCTGTGGCTGAGACAGGAATTGCAGCGGAGCAAAGCTGCCCAACACCATGTTTTGTTGGCCCTGCACCATCCCCCTTTTTCGGTGGATTCTGCCTGGCTGGATCAAAGTGCCCTGCAGCAGCCGGAGCGGTTGTTTGGGGTTCTGGACGAGTTCGACCACATCCGCCTCGTTGTATTCGGCCATATTCACCAAGACCTGCACCGCCGGCGGGAGGGGGTTGATTACCTGGCTTGTCCCTCAACCTGTGTGCAATTTCGTCCCAAGAGCCCCCAGTTTGGCCTGGAGGTAATTCCCCCTGCCCTGAGGCAGATATGGTTGGAGCGAGATGGCAGCTTCAAAACTCAGGTTCAACGGGTGGGAGCTGCTCTGCAACGGCCCAACCTGGCCCTGAAGGGATATTAGCTCTCCCCCTCTTGAACCTCTGTGGGGGGTAGCCCGATGGCCTGCCCCAAACAGACGCTGGCCCCCAGCAAGGCCAACCACCCCGGCAGCAGCGACAGGAAGGCCACTGCAGCCACCAGGGTATTGTTTCCCCCTTGCAAAAGGCTGTAGAGCAGCATCGGCAGCGTGAGAACCCGCCCACCGCCGACGAAGAAGGTGAGCAAAAATTCGTTCCAGGAGATCAAAAAGGCAAATACCGCCCCAATGGCTGCCCCAGGGGCAATGAGGGGCAACGTTACCTGCCACCACACCTGCCAGGGATCCGCCCCCAAACAGCGGGCCTGCGCCTCGTAGCCGCGGTCGAAACGGGCGAACACACTGCCCATCACCAGAGCCATGTAGGGAATGGTGGGGATCAGATGCACCAAAACCACCGCCAGCAGGGTACTGTCCAGCCGCAGGCGAATCAGCACCCCTTGGATGCCCATCAATACGGCCAAAGGAGAGGTGATGATGGGCAATAGCAGCAGCAGGCGCAGCCAGGCAGGCACGGGACGGGTGCCCAAAACTCGCCCTGCCGGGATCCCCACCCCCAAGGCCAGCAGGGTGGTAAACAGGGCAATTTGCAAGCTCTGGCCGAAGGCTGCCCGGAACTGGGATCCCCAGCTCAGCAGTTGCTGCCAACCGGCTATGCTCCATGCCCGGGGCAGGGCATCGGGAAAATACCAGGCCCGCGTGAAGGCCCAAAGGGCCAGCACCCCAAAGGGCAAAGCCCAAAGGAGGGCCACTCCGGCCACCCCAAGGCGGAGCAGGGATCCCCCAATCCATCTGCGTCCTTTCACGGCTTTCTCCAAGGACTCCGTCCCGCTGAGCCAAACGGCAGCTGCAGAAAGGATACTCTGGCTGCAAACAGCCCTCCGATTAGGCTGACCACCGCTGCCGAGACAGCCAGCAGGATGATCCCCAGCGCCACCGCCTGCTGCCGCTGCTCCAGGTTGATGTGGGTGAAGCGCTGATAGATCAGAACGGGCAAGGTGCGCGGGTAGGTGGGCCCTAAGAGCAAGGGAACCTCAAAGGCGCTGAAGACAAAGCCGAAGATGAGAATCCCGGTGGCCAGCAGCCCCGGCCTCAGCAAGGGCAGCGTTACATACCAAAACGTCTGGGCGGCAGAAGCCCCCAGCAGCCGAGCCTGTTGCTCCAGCTCGGATCCCATCCCGCGCAGCAGCGTCAGCGCCACCAGAGCGGCAAACGGGATCTCCTTCCAAAGCCAATAGAGCAACACCCCCACATAGCCGCGGTCGTTCACCCACAAGGGAAAATCCTGATCCGAGGCAATCCAGCCCAGTTGGAAGGCCAGCCGCGCCAGCCAACCGCTGGGCCCCAGCAGCAGCAGCATCCCCGCCACCCCCACCAAATGAGGAATCGGCAGCGTCAACTGGCCAAGCCAGATGGCCCACCCCCCCACCCCCCGCAACAGCAGCGCCAGCCCCAGCCCCAAAAGCAGCGCCAACCCCGTTGCCAACAGAGCGATTCTGAGGCTGAGCAACAGGGATCCCCCGACTTCCGCATCCCGCAGCAGCTCCCCATACCCCTGCAGGGTAAACCCCCTCTCGCCCAGGCCGTAGAGGCCCACACTCTGGGCCAGAGCCAGCAGCAGCCCCCCGCCGTAGAGCAGGCCCACCAACCCCAACGCCGGCAAAAGCGGCCCATACTGCCGGATCCCCTTAAGCCCCACCGGCCCAGATCCCCGTCCATTTAAGCTATTCATTGAGCCAGTCCCAAGAGCTGCCTCACGAGAGAATTCAAGATGGGAGCGGATCCCTCGACGATCAAGCGATCAAGACTGCCTAGTGCTCCACACCGCCAACGCGACCAACCATTGCGATCTTTACATCCCATGGAGAGAACCCTAGACCAGATTAACCAACGCATTGCCAAAGGCCAGGTGCGGGTGTGGACGGCCCTGGAAGCCAAAGCCAAGCTGGCCACCTTGGGGATCCAGGAAGCCTTTGAGCAGGTGGATGTGATCACCACCGGCACCTTTGAGCCAATGGAGTCTTCAGGAGCCATTGTGAACCTGGGCCATACGGATCCGCCCATCAAGATTCGCCAAGCTTGGCTGAACGGGGTACCGGCCTATGCCGGATTTGGCGCGGTGGATCTTTACCTGGGGGCAGCCCAACCCAGCGAGCAAGCGGATCAAGCCTATGGGGGCGGCCATGTCATTGCCGACCTGGTGGCGGGCAAGCGCGTCCATTTGCGGGCCATCGGCCAAGTGACCGATTGTTACCCCCGCGCCGACTACGAGACCACCCTGACTCGGGATCAGCTCAACCAGTTTTACCTGTTCAACCCCCGCAATGCCTACCAAAACTTCATCGTCGGGGTGAACGGCGGGGATCGGCCTTTGTACACCTACTTGGGTCTGTTGGAACCGCATCTGGGCAATGCCGTCTATTCCAACCCGGGAGAGCTATCCCCCTTGTTGAACGATCCCCTATTGCGCCGGGTGGGGATCGGCAGCCGCATCTTTTTGGGAGGCGGCATCGGCTACGTCGCCTGGGAGGGCACCCAACACTTTCCGCTGCAAAAGCGATTGCCCAACCAAACTCCCATCGGCCCGGCGGCCACTCTAGCCCTGATTGGAGATGCCAAGCAAATGCAGGCGGAATGGGTGAGGGGCTGCTACTTCCGCAACTACGGCCCCAGCTTGATGTTGGGGGTCGGGATCCCCATTCCCATCCTCGCTCCTGCGGATTTGGAGGCCATTGCCATTCGGGATGAGGAGTTGGTTGCCCCCGTGATTGACTTTTCCATTCCCCGCCGGGTGCGGCCCACCTTTGGCTTGGTGAGCTATGCCCAGCTCAAATCCGGCCAGATCACCCTCAATGGCCGCAAGGTTCGCACTGCCCCTCTGGCCAGCCTGCGCCGCTCCATACAAATTGCCGAAATCCTCAAGCAGTGGATAGAAAGCGGCCAATTTACCCTCACCCAACCTGTCGCCCCCCTGCCCCTGGATCGGGAGTTTCTCCCCCAAAACCCTCTCAGGTGACGTCCTCCCCTCAATGAATTGGGGGCCTCCTCAAGCGGATGCACGCAGCGCTTTGGTTCGGGGACACCGTGCCTCCCTACTTTTGGGGTAAAGCGGCTCTCCAGAAGAACCGCTACCGGAATTCGCCCTGGCAGCAACTTCTCCAGGCAACCCCATCAACCCCACTTCAGGTGCTGTCTCAACAACTGAGCGTGCTGAGCCGATTGCCTCGCCCACAGGTCAGCTTGGGCAGGGCTGAGAGCTAGGCCCTCTGAGTAGCAGGCCAGCCAAGCTTGGTGTAAGGCTTCAGGATCGGTGGGCATCTCCTGCAGATCCCAGCCAGGCATGCCCAATTCCTGGAGCAGCGTTTTCACCTTGGGATCGTAGCTGAGACCAAAACAGGCGCAGCCCTCTGCCGCCGCCATCACCAATCCGTGGTAGCGCATGGTGATCGCCAGCCTGACACCCCGAAAGACTCCTTTCAATAGACAGGGATCCCGAATTTCCAGCACTTGGCTACGGTGGGGTAGGCGCTGCTGAAGCTGCTGAGCCAAGTGGTAGTCTGGCCCAAGGTCAGGGGATCCGGGAGGAGCCAGCTGAAAGGGCACGAAGAGAAGGTATGCCCCCGTGGAAGCCTGGAGACGCTGTAAACCCTGGCTCAAAGCTTCTAGACAGGCTCCAGTCAGTTGCGGATGCGGACGCAAGACCACAGCAATGCGGGGCTGAGGCCACGTTTCCCATTCCGGCAAGGTTTTGGACGGCAAACTCCAGACGGGATCCGGAGCCACCTGGTGAGGGATCCCCCACTCTTGCAGCCATTGGGAGGCAACCCCATCCCGCACACTGATGGCCGTGCAACCTGCCAACGAGCGACGGGCTAGTGCGCGAATCCACCCCCGCTGCAGCGGCCCGATCCCCTGGGCCCAGGCAAGGGTCTTCAGTCCCCAGCGCTGGCCTAGGCCCATCACCCCCAGGTAGTAGAGAGGGCTGCGCCAACTGGTGCGATCCTGCAGCAGGCCACCTCCACCCCAGATGAAAGCCTGGGCCTCCTGGAGACAGCGCCGTAAAGCCAAACTGTTGAAGCGCGGATAGGCCAGCACCCCATAGGTGTCAGCCGTTTCGGCAGGGCGACGGGAGAGCACCACCGGCTGCACAGGGTCGGGCAACTGCTCTAGCTCTCGTAAGAGAGCCAGCAACAACGCCTCATCGCCGGCATTGCCGTAGCCGTAGTAGCCACAGATCAAAACCTGTGGCCGTTTCATCGAGTCCATCTGAGTAACAGGGATCCTAACTCACCCACAGAGTCCTGTGAGGTTGGAAAAGGCCGCGACGGCAAACCCTAGTTGGATGATGACTCCCTGAGCCATTGGATCAAATCGGCCAGGGTTTGGAAGTCCAACAGCGCTTCCGCCAAAGCCTCCAGTTGCTCGGTAGGTAAGAGGCGGATGGTTTCAGACAGGTCTTCCGGCAAAGATCCCAGCTTGCGCCGCAGTTGACTCAGAGTCAGTCGAGCTGCTTCTTGCTGCAGACCTTGCTGCAGACCTTGCTGCAGACCCTGTTGCAGACCTTGCTGCAGACCCTGTTGCAGACCCTGTTGCAGACCTTGCTGCAGACCTTCCTCTCGACCCTCTTTGAGGGCTTCTGCCCGCCACATCTGGTAAATCACAGATTCCCGCACAGCCAGACCTCCCAGTACCCTGCTAATTTCCTCTGGCGTCCATGTTAATCCTGCCAAAACAGCAGTGGCCGCTTTCACCTCTTGCCGTAGCTTTGGATCCTCTATCTCTGCTATTGCTCTGGCCACTTGGCGGAGTCGCGGCTCCGGGTTTTCCGGATCTGCCAACACGGCTAAAGGCAGGAGTCCTGGATATTGAGATAGCACCTCCGGATCTTGTTCCCACAGGCGCAAGACCTCAAAGCGATGAGAAAGGGATCCCCGTTGAAAAGAAGTCTGGTACACCCGTTCTGACTGGGTTTTTCTTAGGTAGATGACAATCTGCCGCACCTCCTGGTCGGGATAGCGACGGAACAGGCGCAGGCAATAGTCGGCCATGCGCAAGGGAATGTCGGGATCCGGGTCGGTTTGAAACTCCAGATGCAAAATTAAGTTTTGGGCCCGCAGCAGGATAAGAGAGTCCGCTCGGATGGGCTCGGTGGACAGCTCCGTCGGCTGTAGCTGAGTCAAGGAAACAGGGGATCCCAGTAGCCACTGGGCAAAGGACTCGGGGAACCATTCCACCAAGTACTTGCAGACGTTATCGTAGGCCACAGGATCCCTTTCCTACAAAAGCCGATTCTCCCGATGGCCCCTCTGCCGAGATCAGCCGTAGTACCCTTGGTTGATGCGGTTTTCCAGTTGGTTAGCCCCTTCCTGATACTCGCCAAACACGAAGTTCTCGGCGTTGGCTTTGATCAAGGCCTTTTGCTGCTCTGTCAGGCCTGAGATCTGCAACATGTCTTCCAGGCTCTTGTAGGGGGCATTTTTCACCAGGATGCGAGCTAGGGTGGGATAGAAGCCGGGCAGTTGGCGGTAGTTGCGCAAGATGGTGTTGTTCACGTCAATCGGAGTGTCCAAGTGCTTTACCGGGGGAAGCTCTGCGGCCCTGGCCACAACAGGGATCCCCAAAGGAGCGAAGCACAGACAGAGCACTAACACCACACGAACCAAGATGGACAGCAGCCAGCGCATAGCATCACTTCTCCAAGCAGAATCCAAAAGGCTCATCTGTATAGGTTGCTAACATTCTCCGACCATCTAGTGTCTCATCCCCTCCACCCCGAATCGAGGGCCAAGACAGGATTTGGATCCCGACAGAAACAATTTTTAACAACTATGATCAGGAGACAGTCTTTCTTGCTCTCCCTTTCTCGGCTATCGCACCATGTCCGACTTGGCCCTTCTCCACTCGACTCGACTTGACCCCCCCAGCCGGGATCCATCTCCAGGGATCCCAGAACCCACGCCTTCTCCGGAGCTGGAGTTGCTGGGGCAGACCGAACTCTTTCTCAGACGGCACATTGGGCCGGATGCCCGGCAAATTGGGCAGATGTTGCAAGTGTTGGAGCTGAGTTCGCTGCAGGAGCTGGTGGAGAAGGCGGTGCCGCCGGCCATTCGCAGCAGCCGGCCTTTGCAATTGGGATCCCCTTGCCCTGAGCTGCAGGTGTTGGCGGAACTGAAGGCAATGGCGGCCCAGAACCAGGTGTGGCGATCCTTTTTGGGCATGGGCTATTCCAACACCCTGACGCCGCCGGTGATTCAGCGCAACATCCTGGAAAACCCTGCCTGGTACACCCCCTACACCCCCTACCAAGCTGAGATTGCCCAGGGACGGTTGGAAGCCCTGCTCAACTTCCAGACGATGGTGATCGACCTGACGGGGATGGAGATCGCCAATGCTTCCCTGCTGGACGAGGCCACCGCAGCCGCCGAAGCCATGGCTCTTGCCTACACCTTGGCAGGCAGGGGATCCCCAGTTTTCTGGGTGGATCGGGGCTGTCATCCCCAGACGATTGCCGTGGTGCAGACGCGGGCAGAGCCCTTGGGGATCCAGGTGCGCGTGACGGATCTGGCGGAGTTTTGCCCGGAGAAGGGCTTTGGGCTGCTGTTGCAATATCCCAACACCTTTGGGGAAATCCGGGACTACCGGCAGTTGGTGGAGCAGGCTCACCAGAAGGGGATGGTGGTGACGGTGGCTGCCGACCTGCTCAGCTTAACCCTATTGCAACCCCCAGGAGAGTGGGGAGCGGACATCGTGGTGGGATCCACCCAGCGCTTCGGGGTGCCCTTGGGCTATGGTGGCCCCCATGCAGCTTACTTCGCCACCCGTGAGGCCCACAAGCGGCTGCTGCCAGGACGGCTGGTGGGGATTTCTCAGGATGCTCAAGGCAAGCCGGCCCTGCGCTTGGCGTTACAGACCCGCGAACAGCACATCCGGCGCGACAAGGCCACCAGCAACATCTGCACTGCTCAGGTGCTTTTGGCGGTGATGGCCTCTATGTATGCCGTCTACCACGGCCCCCGCGGCTTGCGACACATAGCCGAGCGCATCCACCGCCAGGCCCATCACTTGGCCACCGGGATCCGTCAGTTGGGCTATGAGGTGGGGCCAGAGCATTTCTTCGATACCTTCTGGGTCAAGGTAGCTTCTCCAGAGCAGGTGCAGGCGATCCAGGCCGGCGCTGCCCAGCGACAGATCAACCTACGCCAGATCGATGACCAGACGCTGGGGATCAGCTTGGATGAGGCTACCACCGCTCAGGATCTGCGGGATCTGTGGGAGATCTTCGCCGGAACCCTTCCCCGCAGCGGAACGGAGTCCTTACCGCCAGCTTGGGATCCCGACAGCCCAGAGCTGGACTTGGGCCAGAGCCTGCCGCCCCAGCTCCTGCGCACCACCCCCTACCTCACCCATCCGGTCTTTAACCGTTACCACTCGGAAACTGAGCTGCTGCGCTATATCCACCGCCTGCAAAGCCGGGATCTGGCTCTCACCCATTCCATGATCCCCTTGGGCTCTTGCACCATGAAGCTGAACGCCACGGTGGAGATGATGCCGGTCACCTGGCCGGAGTTTGCCCAGCTCCATCCTTTTGTGCCCCTGGAGCAGGCCCGCGGCTACCAAGCCCTCTTTGCCCACTTGGAAAAGATGCTGGCGGAGATCACCGGCTTTGCCGGAGTTTCTCTGCAGCCCAACGCCGGATCTCAGGGGGAATATGCCGGCCTGTTGGCTATCCGCCGCTACCACCAAGCCAGAGGGGAAAGCCGGCGGCAGGTGTGCTTGATCCCCACCTCGGCCCACGGAACCAACCCGGCCAGCGCCGTGATGGCGGGGATGCAGGTGGTGAGCGTAGCTTGTGATGAAGCCGGCAATATCGACATTGAGGATCTGCGGGCCAAGGTGGAGCAGCACCGGGAGCGGCTGGCCGCCTTGATGATCACCTACCCTTCTACCCACGGTGTGTTTGAGGAAGGGATCCGCGAGATTTGCCAGATAATCCACGAGGCGGGGGGACAGGTGTACATGGATGGGGCCAACCTCAACGCTCAGGTGGGCCTCTGCCGTCCTGCCGAGCTGGGGGCGGATGTCTGCCACCTCAACCTGCACAAGACCTTCTGCATTCCCCATGGGGGAGGTGGGCCGGGGGTAGGGCCCATTGCCGTGGCCCGCCACCTTGTGCCCTATTTGCCTGGCCATCCTGTTTTGCCCGGCTGTAACGGCCCCGTCAGCGCTGCCCCGTGGGGCAGTGCCAGCATTTTGCCCATCTCCTGGGCCTACATTCGCCTTATGGGATCCGCCGGCCTCACCCTGGCCAGCCAAGTGGCCATCCTCAACGCCAACTACATCGCCAAGCGGTTGGATCCCTACTACCCAGTGCTCTACAAGGGGCCGGGGGGGTGGGTGGCCCACGAGTGTATTTTGGATTTGCGCCCCCTGAAAAAAAGCGCTGGCATCGAGGTGGAAGATGTGGCCAAGCGCCTGATGGACTATGGCTTCCACGCCCCCACCATCTCCTGGCCGGTGCCGGGGACAATGATGGTGGAGCCCACCGAGAGCGAATCTCTGGAGGAGCTGGATCGCTTCTGCGAGGCGATGATTGCCATCCGCCAGGAGATTGCCGCCATTGAGCGAGGCGAGATGGATCCGGTGCGCAATCCCCTCAAGTTGGCCCCCCACACCGCTGAGGTGGTGGCTGCCGACCACTGGGATCGCCCCTATCCTCGCTCGCTGGCCGCCTACCCGCTCCCTTGGGTCAAGGCCCACAAGTTCTGGCCCAGCGTCAGCCGCATCGACAACGCCTACGGGGATCGCCACCTGGTGTGCAGTTGTCAGCCCTGGCTCGACGAATGATGGCTGCTCTGGAACTTGGCCCAGAAAGGGAGATTGGTTGTATCCAAAGGCGGGATCCGCTATAACCAGTCAGGGATCCCTGGCCAACGGATGAGAAAAAATCCCCGTCTTGAGCGGTTCACGTCAGTGGGGCCAAGTTCTTTGCCTATTCTTACTCGGCTAACCCTGGGGCTGTTGGCGGGATCCCTCTTGGCCTGCCGCAAGATGCCTGATCCGGTTGCTCAAGAAGTGGATCAGGATCCCGTGCGGCGTCACATCGGCAAAGATGGCACGCACTTTGAGGCTTCCCTAGGAGATGCCCGCGCCCTTCCCCCTCAGTTTCCCCCTCACTTGCAGTTGCCCAACGCTTCCATCATCTCTTCGGGACAGATTCGGGATCGAGAGGGGGGCCTTGCTTCCCTGATCTTGCAGACCTCTCAGCCTCTGGAGGCGATTGCCGCCTACTATCGCCGCACCCTGTGGGGCCGGGGCTGGGACATCCTCTCGGACATCGAGCAGGCCAATGGGATCCGCACCTTGGTGTTCGAGTCTCCCCCCCACCCCAAAAAGCCTCTCCAACAGGCGGTGGTGCAAGTGGGATCCCCCCGTCGCGGGCCGGATCAGGTGGAATATCGCGATATCTTGATTTTGCTGAGCACCGTATCCCCCTCTGCCACGGCAGAAGACCTCTCTGCGGCCAAGCTCACTCCCCCAACTTCCCCCTGAGGATGCCTGTCTACACCCAGTCAATTCCGATTGCGGCCAGCGTGGCCCAGGTGGATCGCTGCCTTACCGACCTGGAGTTGATGAAGCGCTGGCTCAACCCGCTGTTGGGCTGCGAGGCGGTGGGATCCCCTCTGGCGGAATTGGGCAGCCGCTACCGCTTTTTCCTTCGCTTGCCGTTTGTATCCCCCAGCTTGGATTGCGTGATTACAGAGCGGGCAGAAGGCTTGGTGCAGTGGCAGTTTAAGGGATTTTTTGAAGGAACCGACCGCTGGGAATGCCATCCCCAGCCGGGGGGTACCCTTCTAGTCAATTGCTTCAACTTCCGCATCCCCAGTCCCTGGGTGGCGGCAGGGTTTTACCTGTTGGCAGCAGGGCCGACCCAGCAGGATATGCGGGCCCAGCTCCGACGGCTGAAGGCGGTGGCCGAGGCTTTGGGTTAGGCTGGTGGCAAGTAGTAAAGAAACGTAAAAAACTGCAATGACCAGCAACAGCGGACTGTTTAACCGTCGCTTTGCCGACAACTTCATCCCCCAACCAGCCAACACTTCTCTGGAAATCGGCCAGATTGCCCCCGATTTTGAGCTGCCGCGCGTGCAAGGGGATCCCGTGCGGCTATCGGACTACCGCGGCCAGAAGCCGGTGGTTCTGGCTTTTACTCGTATCTTCACCGAAAAGCTTTTTTGCCCTTTTTGCTACCCCCACATCCAAGAGCTGAAAGCCCGCTACGGCGAGATCCAAGCCTTGGGGGCCGAGCTGCTGATGGTCACCAGCACCGATCCGGTTCAAAGCCAGCAGATTCAAGCAGACCTGCAGCTGCCTTACCCGCTGCTGGTGGATCCCGAGTGCAAAACCTTCCGCCTCTATGGGGTTGGCCAAGCTTTGGGAGCACCCCTGCCGGCCCAGTTCGTTGTGGATCGGGAGGGCAAACTGCGCTTCAAGCATGTTTTCTCCTTTGCCCAGCCCAATGCCGATACCGATGAGGTGCTGCGGGTGTTGCGGGAGGGGCTGCAAACCGGCTGGGATGGAACCCGTAGGGTGGCCCCTATCCCCTTTTTCTAGGGATCGGGCTTCTCTGCCATTGGACTTCCAGGGAGAGAGACTGCGATGTTTGCCCGTCTGGCCCAGAGTGGGGCGCGTCAGGCCGAGATCCTGGAGGTGGTTTTGCGCCACGGTTGGGACTACATGCGCCGCTTGCTCTCTTTTGGCAAGGCTGGGGAACCCCAACTGCCCCCGCCGATGGTGCTGCGCAACATTTTGGTGGATCTGGGGCCGGTCTATGTCAAGCTGGGCCAACTGCTGAGCACCCGTCCGGACCTGTTGCCGCGAGAGTACATCGAGGCCCTCAGCACTCTGCAGGCCGACGTACCTCCTGTTCCCTGGAATGCGGTGGAGATCCTGCTGCGGCAGCAGTTGCGGCAGCCGTTGGAGCAGGTGTTCAGCAGCCTGGACACAGAGTCGGTTGCGGCGGGATCCATTGCCCAGGTCCATCGGGCTTGTCTGGTCAGCGGCGAGTGGGTGGCCCTCAAGATCCAGCGGCCCGGGCTGGAGGCGGTGGTGGAGCGGGATACGCGGCTAATCCGGGGCATTGCCGAGCTGGTGGCGCAAACGGAGTTCGGCAGGTTGGCAGATGTGGTGGCCTTGGCGGATGAGTTCTGCCGGGCCATTCAAGCAGAGCTGGACTTTACCCAAGAGGCCCGCCACACCGAGCAGCTCCGCCAACAGTTGCAAAAGGGGCGTTGGTTTGATCCGGCCCAACTGGTGGTGCCGCGCGTCTACTGGCCTCTCACCACCCCAAAGGTGTTGACGCTGGAGTGGATCGAGGGCCGGCCCTTGTTGGAGGCGGATCGCAGCGACGCGGATCCAGAAAACATCGCCCGCCTCTTGACCCGCGCTTTTTTCCAGCAGATCTGCATTGATGGCTATTTCCACGCCGATCCCCACCCCGGCAACCTCTTTTACTTGGGATCCGGTCGCGTAGCCCTGCTGGATTGCGGCATGATTGGGCGGCTGGATCCGCGTACGCAGCAGATTCTGCTGGAGCTGATGCTGGCCATTGTCAGCCTCGATGCCCAGCGCTGTGCCGAATTGACCCTGGAGTTGGCCCTGCCGGAAAGATCCACGGCCCGCTCGCGGGATCAGACTGTCAGCTTGGCCCAGCTCCAAAGCGACTACGAGCGTCTGCTGCGGCAGTACTACACCCTGAGCATTGCGGAGCTCAACTTCAGCCAGCTCTTTTCTGAGATCCTGCAGGCGGCCCGGCGCAACCAGATCCGCATTCCCGGCAATTTGGGCCTCTGTGCCAAGGCGCTGGCCAATTTGGAAGGGATCGCCCGCCAGCTCACCCCCGACTACAACCTGCCGGAGCAGCTTCGCCCCCTGATGGCGGATGTGTTTCGGGCGCAATTGCTGGGGGAAGCCCCTCTGCCTTCGCTGCTGCGCACGGCTTTGGATTTGAAAAATCTCTCTCTGCAATCGCCGCGCCAGATGGAGCTGCTGCTCAGCCGCATCACCTCGGAAACCCAGCGCTGGAACTTGACCATCCAAGAGCTGGACGGGATCCGCAGCAGCCTGGATCAGTCGGCCAACCGCCTCTCCTACAGCATTGTGGTCGGCTCTCTAATCGTCGGAGCTGCCATCATCTCGGCTCAGACGCAGCGGTTTCAGGTCTTTGGGCTGAGCGAACTCCTGTTCGGCGCGGCCAGCCTGTTGGGGCTGTGGCTCGTCATCAGCATCCTGCGCTCCGGTCGCCTGCGCGGCTAGATTGGCTGAGGTTGGCTCATCAGTGGACTCAGGGCCCTACTGCCCTTGTCTGGATCTCGATGTTTCCAAAAGAACACCAAAACGGTATCAACGCCTCCGCGAGCGATCCGCCAAAAGCCGCAAAGGCCGATTCTTTCGTTCGATCCCTCGACGCCTTGCGCCACAAGGCTTTCCGGCCCCAAAACCCCCTCGCCAAAACTCTTTTTGCCGACTTTTTTCCGGATCCCTCGCAAATGGGCCTTGCATTCCTTGCCCTGCTTGGGTTTAATAGGGGTGGGTTCCCCCTTCGGGGGGATCCCTAGAAATTGGAAACTGGAGCCAGGAATTCCATAGAACACAACATTAGACATGTTCCCCCTTCGGGGGGATCCCTAGAAATTGGAAACACCCGTAAATTTGGGGTCGACCTTGAAATCTTCTGTCAGTTCCCCCTTCGGGGGGATCCCTAGAAATTGGAAACCCGATATGTGCGGTCTAGTAGAGTCTGGTGAAGTAATTGTTCCCCCTTCGGGGGGATCCCTAGAAATTGGAAACAGTCGCTGCGAGTTTGATTGCAGGTAAACTATATTCACGTTCCCCCTTCGGGGGGATCCCTAGAAATTGGAAACAGTCGAGGTTCTTGAGCATCCACGAAACCTGCTCCTGTTCCCCCTTCGGGGGGATCCCTAGAAATTGGAAACTTTAGGGGAGGTTAGATTAGCCAATCGTCCTCTTCTTGGTTCCCCCTTCGGGGGGATCCCTAGAAATTGGAAACGGCCCCACCCGATTTCCTCGCTCGGTTTGGGGTCGGCGGTTCCCCCTTCGGGGGGATCCCTAGAAATTGGAAACTAGCCAACATCCAGTCCACTTGGGACTGGGTGAA
>NZ_JANSIL010000101.1:0-9057 GCF_047462015.1 Synechococcus sp. R5-13
CCGCCGAGGGGCCTGAAACCCTTGCCCAGAGCGGGATCGACCGGGTCAACGGAAGAATCAGGGTTTGAGGCTTGTCGCCGACCCTGTCGCTAACCATGTTGGTGTAGAAATTAACATGGATCCCTGCGTGGAGGTTGCTGGGGAGCTGCTCCTGAGACGCTGAAGCAGGGGGCCAATGAGGGCAAGATGAGAGGCTAGGGAGCGACGACATAGCAATCTTGGGAGAGGCGCTCGTTGCCTCCCCACTTTGCCAGCTTGCTTCCGCCGCAGGCAGGTATGAAGACCGGGCTTGAGACCCGGTTTTTAGGTAAAACTCCCTGAGTAAAAGTTCTCAATAGAAACTACCAAAGTTACTGCAGGAGCTGGGATCCCAATTTGGGAAGCTTGCGAACCCTAAATGCCTGGGGACTTGCTGGGTGGGCTTTCTTCGGCTACTGCTTGCCTGCGTCGATCCCCGATGCCGCAATCACCACAGCATTCCGGTCGCTTGAAGTCGTCCCAATGGATGCAAGCCCGGCAGCCTTTCAGCATTTCCGGCCAGCGCTCCCGAATCAACAGTTGCCGCAGTTTGACTTCCCGTGACTCCTGAAAGGGGTGTTGGAATTGATCCATAGCTATTGGGTTTCCCAGCTCTCTTATCTGGTATAAAAGCAGATTTGAGTTTGGGATCGAGAAACATCAGTATAGCTTAAGGTTTGGGTGACCCAATCTTTTCTGCTGGTTCTAAGACAGCCGAGATAAATCAATCCACTTTTATCCATCACCTTAGGAAAAGATTTACCAAAAAATGTAAACAGTTTACACAAAACTTAGCCCATTTTTTCTCCGCTCAAAACAAAGGTGGGATCCAGTGCCAGCAGCATTTGAGTCCGACCGCGGTGTTCCAGGCGGTTCACCGCCGATTGAATCACCTCCACATGATGAGCCCGCACAGCGGCCAGGCCGGCAGAAAGGCCGTAGAGCCCATCCAAAGAGTTGGTCGTCGCCACGACCCGCCCGTTGGGGCTGAGATGGCTCCAGCAGGCTTCCAAGATCTCGCGTAGAGGATGGCCCCCCTCAATGCAGATGCGATCCGGCGCTGGAGAAAGGTGTTGCAGACAATCGGGGGCAGTACCTTGAATCACCTGCACGTTGGCGAGGCCAAATTTCCGGCAATTGCTCTCGATTAGGCTGACTACCTCGGCATCTCGCTCGATGGCAATCACGCGAGCTTTGGGGCATAGAACAGCCGCTTCAATGGCAATGGTGCCGGTTCCGGCGCCGATATCCCACAGGCAGTGGTTCTCTCCCAGGCGCAACTGGCTTAGCACCAACACGCGCACCTCACGAGGGCTCATCGGGATCCCTGGGATGCGTTCAAAGGCAGAGTCTGGGATCCCTGGGGTGCGGTAGGGCCAAGAGAAGGCGGCTGACATGGGTAAAGTACCGTTGCAGAGGAAGTTTGTCTATACATATCCCTCAGCATAGAGCGAATGCTCAACAGGCCATCTCCAACCTGATAGGGGTGCCGCTTCTCCCGCCCAATCATTGCCCAGATGGGCACCACAAACGCCCTCTGAGCTCAACGGAGTGGTTGGAGCAATTCCCAACCGGCAAAGCTGCAGTCCAAAACCAAAATGATCCTGCCCCCTTGAGGAATCGAGTTGGACACTAGGGAAGTTCTGGAGACAAGCGGGATCCCTTTTACCCAAGAGCTCATTTTGCGCCGGATGTAGCTGGTGCTGCCGGAAAAAGTTGTAGTTGGGGCAATGTTCAGTACAAGAGGATCTTAAGAACGTTTCCTTGAACTGGAGCCTATCAAACCATCCATCCAAAGAATAAGCTTTGCTCGCAGATACAGCCAAATCTCATCATTTGCCCGCAACAGGAATAGAACATATAGGCTCAATACGACGAAAACACACAGGTTCCCTAAAAAAGTGTAGGTTTGGATAATTTGATCGGTGCTCCAGCCAAAGTCGTAGTTTAGGCGGTTCATATCCCCCCTGGCATCTCCTTGGCCGCCCAACAAAGTTCCCCAGGGAACCTCGGCCAATCCCAGTCTGATGCTGTGCCATTCCCAAAAGCTTCTCCACAGGCTGCTGGCCGCGATCCCCAGCACGACAAATCGCCAAAAATCCCATCGCCAGCGATCTGGCAAGGGAAAATAAAAGCTGGCCATCAAAAAGGTGCTGAGATAAAATTCTCCTCCAACGCCGCTAAAGACAAACAACATCTCCCAGGTGCGATTGGGCATCAGCCAGGTCATGTAAAACTGCAATAGAGCAAGAAAGATGGCCAGCACCTGCAGCCACCCAATCCGCTCCTTGCGGGCTGACCAGAAGAGTAGAATCAGTAAAAAGAGGATTCCAAAATACACAAAGGGATCCCTCTGCGAGCTAACGCTTGTCCAGCCGATGGGCAGAGGCAAAGCCCGATACCCGCTCCACCAGGCGACGGTGGCATGGCCAAATTCGTGGATCCAAATGTGAAGAGGCAAATGCAACAACTGCAACAAGCCTATGTTGTTCACCATCAGGGCCACCGCAAACGCAGCCGGGTAAGCCCAAGCGTTGACTGCCCAGTTATCGAAGGAAAACCGATCCCAACGCTGCCGGGATCCCAGCTTTAGGCTCTGCCGCCAGAGCAAGCGTGAGCCGCGGAAAGCGCAAATCTCCACTTGATCCAGCCGTGGAATCCGCAGTTGCTTCAGGATCAGAAACAGTTGGGCGGCGGCAACTTGGGGGGAGAGCTGAGGCCGATAAGGGGATCCGATGAGGTGAATGTGCAGGGTCTCGTCGGCAAAGTCTACCTGAGCACACCAGCGACGCCGCAGCAGTTCTGTCCGCACAACCTGCACAATCGACTGGGCGTGTCCAGCTCGGGCCAGGGCTAGGGGATCCGGTGGCCTGGGCATCCCAAGATACCTCGTCGGAGAACAAGCAGTGGGATGGAGAAGATACGCCCATTATCCTCTGGCCCCGCAAGCAAGAGCGGAATTGCGCTCCTTCCCAGGCTGCTCCGAGGGCAGGTTGGTATAGTTGAGGGCAGCAGGTGTGGGGAGTGGATGGAAGGTCATGCCCGAATTTGGCAAGCCGGGGTCAAGGCAGATATGGGGGGCGATGCTGCTGTTGAGCTTGGCGGGGGCAGGGCTGTTTCCCCCGGAATCTGTCCAGGCTCAGGCGATTACAGCCCCAGGTTTATCGCGCATTGAGCGTTGGTACTACGACCCCCAGCAGGGGCGGCTGGAAGTTAACACCCAGGGCGAGGTGCGGCCTTTTCTGTTCGTGCTGCAGAATCCGCCTCGGGTTGTGCTGGATTTTCCCAACACCCGCTTTGGACAGGAGCCCCAAACCCAGACTTTTGCGGGCCGTGTCACCTCTCTGCAGATTAGCCAGCTTACGGATACCATTACCCGCTTTGTGCTGTATCTGCAGCCGGATCAGCCTCTCAGCCTCAACCAACTGCAACTGCTCACCGCCGGCCCCTCCCGCTGGGCCGTTCAATTCACCCAGGCCGCTCCCCCTTCGCCGCTGTTTCCCCCCTCATCTGCCGGCTTATTGGGAGGTTCCAGGGATCCCTTCCCGCCGTCCCCGCCTTTGCCGACACTGCCTCCCCGACGCCCGGCACCCACCCCATCTCCTCGCTCCGGCCATCAAATTTTAGAGGTATCCCCGCAAGCAGAAGGCTTTTTTATCCGTACCCAAGGCAGCCCCTCCACTACGGTGCGGCGCATCCTCGATCCGGATCGGGTAGTGGTGGATTTTCTCAACACCACCCTCAGCCCTGCCCTCACCCAGCGAGCTTATGTCATCAACCGTCTGGGGGTTTCGCGGCTGCGTATCGGGCAGTTTGAGCCCACCGTTGCTCGGGTAGTGCTGGATGTGGATTCCTCCGGTGGCGACTGGGAAGCCCGCTACGACCCACAGCGAGGTGGGATCTGGATCCAGCCTGCCGGCGGTGCTGCCCAGGCCAGCCTTTTGCCCGAGGTCAGCTCTGTCAACAGCAGTGGGCCGCTGGCCACGTTGCAATCGGTTCAGCTCCAGGGCAACCGGTTGATCATCAGCGCCGATGGATTCATGTTCTACCGGGCCGGCTGGGATCCCGAGAGTGGTGGCTACCGCATCAACGTGGCGCCCGCTCGCCTGCCCCAGTCTATGCCGGATCCCGGCTTGCCGGTTGGAGGGCCGGTGGAGCGGATCCGCTTTGTCCAGGAAGATGCCCGCACGGTCAGCATTCTGGTGCAGCCCGCCGAGGAGTTCAATGTCTTCGAGCCCAACCCCGGCCAGGGATCCCGCCGCATTACCTTGGAGCTGCGACCTCTGAATGCTCCTCCACCAATACCTCAGCCGCAGACGCCCGGCCCTGCCTCCCCTTCCACCCCCCAATCTCTGAACCGGACGGTCATTGCCATCGACCCCGGCCACGGGGGACGGGATCCCGGTGCTATTGGGGTAGATGGGATCCAGGAGAAGGACATCGTGCTCTCCGTTGCCCACCAGGTGCAACGACTGCTGCAGGAGCGGGGGTACGGGGTGGTGATGACCCGCACCGATGACCGGGAAGTGCTGCTGCAACCGCGGGTGGATATGGCCGTTCAGGCCAATGCTGCCCTGCTGGTGAGCATTCATGCCAACGCCCTGGATCGCTCCGGCATTCACGGCATCGAGACCTATTACCTGCGACCCGATAGCGCCGAGCTGGCCGCCATCTTGCACCGCAGCTTGGTCAGGGCCACCGGTGCTGCTGACCGGGGGGTGAGACGAGCCCGCTTTTTTGTGGTGCGGGAAACACCTGTGGGTATGCCCTCCGTGCTGCTGGAGTTGGGATACGTAACCAACCCAACCGAAGGGCGAAAATTGGCTACTGCCGAATATCAGGCTATTTTGGCGCGGGCCATTGCCGATGGCATTGAGACTTTCTTGCGCAGTCGCTAGCCGTTGGCTGAGCTTGTTCATGTCTATCGGATCTCTCAATTGATCCTTAATTGATCGAATTGACGATCCAGTTGGCCCAGTTGATCTCAGAGGGAAGGCAGGGAATCTGTCGCCGAGATTCTTGAAAGCAGGGTAGGATACAGCAGCTTAGGCCAAGGTGTTGAGGAGAACGGAGCATGCAGTGGGAGTGGAAATCAGAGCCAGATCCCAGTTGGCCAATTGGGGTGTTTGACAGCGGCTTGGGCGGGCTGACGGTTTGGCGAGCCTTACGCCGCCGGCTCCCCCAGGAACGGCTCATCTACTTCGGCGACACAGCGCGGTTGCCCTATGGGGAACGCTCGCCAGAGGAGATCCTGGCCTTTGTGCGGCAAATTCTGACATGGATGCAGGCACAGCCGGTGAAGCTGGTGGTGATGGCCTGCAATACCAGCTCGGCCTTGGCTCTGGACCACGTGCGGCAGGAGTTTGCCCTGCCCGTTCTGGGGTTGATCCTACCCGGCGCCCAGGCAGCACTGGCCCAAGGATCCCGCATTGGGGTGCTCGCCACGGTGGCCACGGTCAAGAGTCGCGCTTACTCAAAAGCCATTCAGGAGTACAGCGCTCTGGATCCCAAACGTTTTCCGTACCCCGTTTACTGTTGGGAGCAGGCCTGCCCTGAGTTCGTCCCTCTCATTGAAGCCGGATGGCTGGATAGCCCTGCTCTGCGACAGGCGGCTGAACGCTACCTGCAACCGCTGTTGCAACAGGGGATCGATACTCTTGTCTATGGCTGTACTCACTACCCCCTGCTGGATCCAATCCTGAAGCCTTTGCTGCCGTCCTCGGTCAAACGGGTAGATCCAGGGATGGCGCTGGTGGGATCCCTGGCCCGCGAATTGAGTTTGTGGGACTTGCGTCGCCCCTTGACCGCTGCTTGGGGAGAACCCCACCGTTTCTACGTGAGCGGGGATCCAGAGCGATTTGCCCAGTTGGCCACTCCTTGGTTGGGCTTTCGGCCCCAGGTAGAACGGGTGGAATTGCCGGCTTTGGATGTCAGCAACTCCCTCCGCCCCTGAGTGCCCTTCTCCTCGGGGATAAAGATTGGGGGCCCCTCAACGGGTCATCACCTGCAAGGGGAAACGTTCCGCCAACTCCCCTTCCACCTTGGGTAGCCATTCCTCTTGGAACACCCACACCTGCCCCTGCTGCACGCGGCCATCGGGGTTTTGCGTCAGCTCCAGCCAATACACGAATTGGTTTCCCCGCAGCACCACCCCTTGGATGGCAAGGGCCAAGGTATAGCCCGGACTGCTTGCCAGAGCTTCTGGGGACGGGTAGCGAATCACCTCCACCGCCTGATCCAGATCGGCGGCGATCTCCGGCCCATAAACGTCGCGAATGGCTTGAAAGAGATCCTCTGCTGTCAGTCCTTGGGGGCGAAAGAACGTCATCCGTTCCGAGCGAATCGTCTCCCGATCCAGCGGGTTGATGATCCGTCCTGGCGGAGCCACCGAGGCCAAGAACGTAAAGCGGGATCTATCCGGCTCCACTCGGTTGATGTTCAGGGTTTCGCCCGGACGGGGCCGCAGCACAGGATTGTCCCTCACCCAGGCCGCCACCTGATCTGGAGATTGCCCAGGGATCCCCCAAGCTGCCAACTGAAGGCCCGCCACTGCCCAGCAGGCCATTGCCAAACCGGTTCCTCGCACCCAGCGCAGCCTTTTGCCCCAGCAGGACAGAGCCCTTGTTGGCTTTGCACCCAAGACCGGCCAGCGATTGCAACGCACGTTCCCATTCCTCCGGGCAAACAACACAAAAACACCACAGTAGAATTAGAGAGACTAAGAGATAAATTGAGCGGGCATGGGCAGAACCATCCTCGATGCAAGCGCCCAACAGTCTTGCCCCTCCCCACTGTACCTGAAGATGTCGGTGCGCCTGTTGCGCCTGAGCGCGAGCATCACGGCCAATGGTTGCAAAGATCCCTCGGCAAGATGCGCAGATCCCCGGCGGCTTATCCGCCAAAACGTAAAAAGTATCTTAAGATCAACGGTAAGCAAATCTCATACGCACTAGGTCAGCACCTCAGGAGGTAACCGATGGCTCTCGTTGCAATGCGGACGCTGCTGGATCATGCCGCCGAACATGGCTACGGCATTCCTGCCTTCAACGTCAACAACATGGAGCAGATCCAAGCAATCATGCAGGCAGCCCATGAAACCAACAGCCCCGTTATCCTGCAAGCCTCTCGAGGGGCACGCAAGTATGCGGGCGAGAACTTTCTGCGGCACCTGATCCTGGCGGCAGTGGAGACCTACCCCCACATCCCCGTCGCCATGCACCAAGACCACGGCAATAGCCCGGCTACCTGCTATTCCGCCATCCGCAACGGCTTCACCAGCGTCATGATGGATGGATCCCTCAAGGAAGATGCCAAGACCCCGGCCAGCTACGAGTACAACGTGGCCGTTACCTCCGAGGTGGTGAAAGTGGCTCATGCAATCGGGGTGAGTGTGGAAGGGGAACTGGGCTGCCTGGGATCCCTGGAAACGGGCCGTGGGGAAGCGGAAGATGGCCACGGCGCGGAAGAGGCGCTCAGCCATGACCAACTCCTCACCGACCCCGACCAAGCGGTGGACTTTGTGGAGCGAACTCAGGTGGATGCGCTGGCCGTAGCCATTGGTACCAGCCATGGCGCCTACAAGTTCTCCCGGAAGCCCACTGGTGACATCCTCGACATGGAGCGCATTGCTGAGATCCACCGCCGCCTGCCCAACACGCACCTGGTGATGCACGGTTCCTCCTCGGTGCCCAAGGAGCTGATCGACATCATCAACGAATACGGCGGCTCCATTCCCGAGACTTACGGTGTGCCGCTGGAAGAAATTCAGCGGGGCATCCAAAATGGAGTGCGCAAAGTAAACATCGACACCGACAACCGCCTGGCCATCACAGCTGCCGTGCGCCGCGCTCTGGCCGAGAATCCGAAAGAGTTTGACCCCCGCCACTTCCTCAAGCCTTCCATCAAGGAAATGCAAAAAGTCTGTGCTGAGCGCTACATTGCCTTCGGCTGTGCTGGCCATGGCACCAAAGTTCCGGTGGTTACCTTGGATGAGATGGCAGCCAAGTATGCTTCTGGAGCTTTGGCGGCTCAGGTGAAGAAGACCGTTGCGGTCTAGTCCCCACATCCTGCAAGAACTCTGGAATGCTTGCCGGGGCGCTTCCAGGGTTTTCCTTGGAGATCAGCTAGGTCACTGGACTCAGATTGGACAAATAAGGGGATCCAGCTGGGATCCCCTTTTGCTTTGGAGGAACTTGATGCGTTTTGGGGGTCAGGCAGCTTTTGCCGCAGAACGTTTTTCCGTCTCAATTTGATGGTTCAGCAACGCCAAGCTTAGGCAGTCCAACAGTTCCAGGTCAGCCTCAGAGTAGCGCCGCTGAAAGAGCAGCTCATTGATGCGGTTCTCTTGGCCCAAGCTGAGGAAGCTGCTGCGGAACACCTGCTCCACGATTTCTTGGATGCTGGAGGGCAGAGTAACAGAGTCAAGACTTGTATTCATGGCTGGTTCTGTTTGAGAGATGGTTTTTGAAGGGAGAAGACTATCTTTGCCAAGAGGTGAGGTAGCGCTGCTCGATGTCCTGCAGGGAAAGATGGGAAGCCCTGGGCCGCGGCTCATTCACGGAGGAGACATCGTTCTGCCACTTGAGGGATACTCCCAGCAGTGCTCCCAAAGAGAAGCTCTCGCTCAATAGGGCTGCTATGCGGTAAGTACGGTAGTCCAGGGTTAGATCTTCACTGACTTGCATCTGTGTTTCCTCCGTATTTCTAACGTTCATGCCCCTATCATAGCCTCGAGATCAGTGGAAGTACAGAGAAACATCGAGGATTTGCGTAGGCAATTTGTACGTTTCTTCTACGCGATTTGGCGGATATCGGTGGGATCCCAGGGGTCTTTGGGGCGGGTTCAGGGTTGAGTCAGGGATCCCAGCCCAGCAGAGCACAGATGTCCGCAGCCAGGGTGGCGGCGTTGAAGGGTTTGCCGATGAGGCCATTGGCTCCAAGCTGAGCCAGAGAGGAGGGTGAAACTGGGAAATTGACATCCTCCCCGGCCTGAAGGCCGGAGATTCCTACCACGCTACGCATGGATGGCTCCTTGCGCAG
>NZ_JANSIL010000102.1:0-6270 GCF_047462015.1 Synechococcus sp. R5-13
TTTTCTGCTTTGCTTTGGCTACCATGTTGGCAGACTCGAAAGTAAACAGAAAGATCAACTGGTAGTAATCTGTACTGAACATATTATACATTATTTTCAGTATAGTTGAGCTTATTATTGACTAGAGTCATGCTCCTACCACCCCAGGTGTCTCATCTTCATGGAGTTTTGACTGGGAATGACCCTAAGCCCGAGCGAAGCCTTGCTGACGAAGTGGCTGCTGACCTATTTTTACCAACGGCTGCCTTTCCCCCAAGAGTGGCTGCCGCAGAAAAGCTATTGGGTAGGGGGATCCCTGCGGGATGCTTACCTGGCTTGGCTGCAGGGCCGTGCTGCTGGGGATCCCGCTCGCGACGGTGGGATGGAGTCCTCAGCGTCGGTGGATTTGGACCTGATGTGCGCTGTGGATCCCGTGGGCTGGGCAGCGGCAGTGGCACGGCGGTTGGGGGCGGGCTTTGTGGTGTTGGATCCCGAACGGCAGATTGCCCGCATTGTGTTGGCAAAGTTGACCGTGGACGTGGGGCTGCAGGCGGGATCCACCCCTGAGGAGGATCTGAGGCAGCGGGACTTCACCTGCAATGCCCTGGCCTTGGATCTGCAAAGGGAGCAACTGCTGGATCCCACAGGCGGACAAGCCGATATTCGCCAGAGCCGGATGCGCATGGTACACCCCGACAACCTCAGTGCTGATCCGGTGCGGCTGTTGCGGGGTTATCGACAGGCGGCTCAGCTGGGGTTTGGGCTGGATCCAGCTACGCAAGAGGCGATCCGGGAGCGGGCTCCCCTTTTGGCGAATGTGGCGGCAGAACGGGTGCGGGCAGAGATAGTGGCCCTGTTGGAGGCAGGGATCCCAGGGCTGGCTCACCTACAGGCGGCGGTGGCGGCGGGGTTGCTGCAGGCTTGGCTGCCCCACCTGAAGCCGGAAAGTCCGGGCTTCCCTCAAGCTCAGGCCGTGTGGGAGTGGGCCGGGCGCTGGCGACCGCTCTATCCCCGCACGCTGGCAGAGCTGGCCCAGCCCTTGACATCCTCACGCGAAGGGCGCGGCAGGCTGTTGGCAGTGGTGCTGGCGGCCTTGTTGTGGGATCCAGCGGGAACTGAGGACTCTGTCTTGCTGACGCGAACGGCAGAAAGGGTGGAAACCGAGCTGGAGCGGCTGCGCTTCAGCCGAGCGGAAATGCGGGCCATCCAAAAGCTACACCATCTTCTGCCTCAGCTTCAGCTTCTCCTGACGGACTCCCCCACCCCTGCGCAACAGTGGCGGCTTTATCAACAGGCGGGATCCCTGTTCGGTGGCCTGGCGCTGTTGGCGGTGGCTACGGGCGGCGACCCTCAAAAGCTGGAGTCTTGGCTCAAACGCTACGAAGACCCCCAGGATCCCCTGGCCCATCTGGTGCCCCTGCTGGATGGCCGCGATCTGCTGCACAGCTTGGGGGCCAAACCCGGCCCCTGGGTAGGCCAGTTGCTGCAAGACCTCCAGGAGGCGCAGGCTTGGGGGCAGATTCAAACTCGTGCCGAGGCGCTCTCTTTTGCCCGCCGGTGGCGTGGCCAGCAAAAAGACTAGCCGAAGCGATAGCCGAAGCCGCGCACCGTCACCAAATACTCTGGGTTGCTGGGATCCAGCTCCAATTTTTCCCGCAGCCAGCGGATATGTACATCGACGGTCTTGCTGTCGCCCATGAAGTCGGATCCCCAGATGCGCTCCAGAAGCTGTTCCCGCGTCCAAACGCGGCGGGGATTGGACATAAACAGCTCCAACAGGCGAAATTCCTTGGGGGAAAAACTCACCTCAACGCCCCGCACCAACACGCGGCACTCCTGGGTAAACATACACAGATCCCCGTAACGGAGCACCGTGGCATCGCTGGCTTGGGCCAGTTGTTGCCGGCGCAACACCGAACGACAGCGGGCGATCAGCTCCCGCATGCCGAAGGGCTTGGTCAGATAATCGTCGGCCCCCAGTTCCAAGCCCACCACGCGGTCGGTTTCGCTACTTTTGGCCGTCAACATCAGGATGGGAATCGTGTTGCCCTCCCTGCGCAGCAGCCTGCACAGATCCAGACCGTTCAAGCTGGGCAACATCAAATCCAAGATCATCAAATCCAGCCGCTCAACCGTATGCACCATCTCAAGGGCTTGCCGACCATCGGCGGCTTGTAAAACCTGATACCCCTGCTCTTCTAAAGCCAGGGCAACCGTTTCCCGAATGGCATCCTCGTCCTCCACCACCAGCAGGGTCTCCAGATGGGGAGCAGCTTCCTTGGCTTGAGGAAGTGAACCAGTCATGGAGAGGGTTGCTTCCATACAGAACTCCGTTGCGCCTGCACGCAAGTGCTCCGCACCGCCGTCACGAACGCGGAAGCGTCACGTAGCGATAACAGCCTCACAGGGTGAGAAGGGCAAGTGCCGCCACCTTCAACAGCAGCCCCCCGATAGGATATCAAACTTCCAGGGCAGGCCAATAAAGAGAACAGGGGCGGACTGACTTGCACAGGGCCTTGAGACGGCGAATGGAACCGAAAGGATTCCAAAAACCTGCAATTCAGGATGATTGATTTAAGATCTCTAATGTGGAGCCGCCCCTACCCACGCCTCATGGTGCTCTGCACCCCTCCCGGGAACGGCAACTCACGCTTTAAGGACTCCGTCCCGCTGTCGCGATTGGCCGGAAACCGGTTATGTCTGCTTCCCCTTCTGCACTCTGGGCCACTGGCGGAGCCATTCTGCGGCTGTTGCGCTGGCATAAGCCGGCAGGGCGATTGATTTTGATGATCCCGGCGCTGTGGGGAGCTTTTTTGGCCGGACGGGGAACGCCCCCTTGGCCGTTGGTCGGGATCATCATTTTGGGCAGCCTGGCTGCCAGTGGGGCAGGCTGTGTCATCAACGATCTTTGGGATCGGGACTTAGATCCATTGGTGGAGCGCACCCGCCATCGCCCGTTGGCCAGCCGGGAGTTGACCGTTGGCGTCGGGATCCTGATGGCGGTGGTGAGTTTGGCCTGTGCGGCAGGGCTGGCGCTGTTTCTCAACCCGGTTAGCTTTGCCCTCTGTGTGGCGGCGGTGCCGGTGATCCTGCTCTATCCGGGGGCCAAGCGGGTGTTTCCGGTGCCGCAGTTGGTGCTGGCTCTGGCGTGGGGATTTGCCGTGCTCATCAGTTGGACGGCGGTGAGCGGCCAAGATGCCAACACCCCCCTGTGGGAAGAGGGGCTGGGCTGGCTGTGGCTGGCCACGGTGTTGTGGACACTGGGATTTGATACCGTCTATGCTCTTGCGGATCGGGAGGACGATGAGCGGGCCGGGATCCATTCCAGCGCCCGTTTTTTCGGGCAGCGGACGCCGACGGCGGTAGGGCTATTTTTTTTGGGCACTGCCATCGCGCTGTTGGGGGTAGGCCTCAGCCTACGGTTGCATGGAGTTTATTTTGTCAGCTTGGCCATCGTCACTGTCCTCTGGGGCCGGCAAACCTGGCAGCTCCACCAAAGGAATGCCTCTCCCACCTTGTACCTGGCCATCTTCGGCCAAAATGTGGTGCAAGGGTTTATTCTGCTGGCGGGGATGATCGGCGGGTCCCTGCTGGCCTGAGGGATCCCCTAGCCTCTCGCATGGCCAGATGCCTCTCTGAAGAACGCCTTGCCCCTCAGCCGACGCTGGGGCTGCCTCTTTGGGAAGGGATCCCGACAAATCTCCGGACTGGCAGGAATCGGCCCAGGGCCATGGGCAAACGGTAGAATGAGACGATTAATTGCAGGATCCCAGCCTCCGATGGCCCCACTGAGCAGCGGTGAGCCTCCCTATGACATTCTTATTCTCTCAAACGGCCCTGGAGAGCTGACCACCTGGGTGCGTCCGGTGGTGATGGAATTGCGCCAGCAACTGCCTCAGGCACGTCTCTCCCTGGTGCTGTCCCCCTGCCCCCATGCTTCCGGGCAAGAGATGAAGATAGCGCAAGCGTTCGTCGACGTGGATCGGGTGCAGGATCCCGATTTTTTTCTGGCTTTTTTGCTTACTGGCCAAACCGAAGAAGCCTGGAATTGGGCCAAGCGAGGGGTGGTGCTGTTTCTGGGGGGGGATCAGTTTTTTGCCGTCTGGATTGCTCGCCGCTTGCGCTATCGGCTGGTGGTCTATGCTGAGCATCAACCCCGTTGGCGGCCTTGGGTACATGCTTTCGCCGTGCGAACCGAGGCAATCAAACGCCGCTACGATGGCGGACGGCTGCTGGGCCACCCTTGGGCCCACAAAATGCACGTTGTCGGGGATTTGATGGCGGATGGCGTAGCCAGCGCTGTCTATTTGCCGGGGGTGCCCCTTTCCGGCTGGCTTGGCAGCAGATCTCCTGCCGCTGCCTCCAAACCCACGGCAGGCTTTTCTTCCCCAACCCAAGCCTTTGGCCTGCTCCAAGATGCATCTCCCAGCTCCATCGGCGAGGGGGAGCCTGTAAGAACTGCGCCAGAGAGAGTGGGGAACCGCTTCACCGATCGCGTAAGCGGGCCGGAGGCCTTTGAAGAATTGCTACCGCGCGGCTGGCAGCGTCTGAGCGATGAGAACCGCACCCACTATCAGGTGGGGCTGCTCCCAGGCTCCAAGCCAGCCAAGCTCTCCTTGGGGGTGCCATTGGTGTTGGCTGTGGCCGATGAGCTGCGACAGATGCTGCCGAATGTCCGCTTTGTGATCCCGGTGGCCCCAGGACAAACCCCCCAGTCGTTGGCAGCCTATGCCCATCCCAAGCTCAATCCCGATATGGCTTTGATCTATGGCACCTCAGCCATTCTGGAGCAGACCAATCTGGGATCCCAGTTTGTTACCCCCTTTGGCAGCACGGTGCAATTGTGGACAAGCTTCCCTGCCTATTCTGTGCTGGCCAACTGTGATCTCTGTCTGACCACCATTGGCGCCAACACCGCCGAGCTGGCCTATTTGGGGGTGCCGATGGTTGTGGTGATCCCTACCAACAAGCTGGAGGCAATGCGCGCCTGGGATGGGATTCTTGGCCTGTTGACCCGCCTTCCAGGCTTGGGCACTTGGCTGGCCCGCGCCGTCAACAGAATTGCTCTGCGTTGGCTAGGTCACTTGGCTTGGCCGAACATCTGGGCGGGGCGAGAGGTGGTGCCAGAGTTGCGGGGCCACTTGCGCCCGGTGGCCGTGGCCGAGCAAATGCGAGTTCTGTTGGAAGATCCCCAGCGCCGTCAGCAAATGCAGACAGAACTGCAGCGGCTGGGGGGCAAGCCGGGAGCTGCCCAAGCTATTGGACAACTGGTGGCTCAACAGTTGGGTAAAGGCTAGGGCAGAAGGCAATTTGCTTGAGCTCGACCCAGTGGAGAGTTGCGCGAGGAGCTCCCTTGGCGCGATTGGAGATCTCTCCTTGCTGCCGGCAAAAAGTGCTAAAAGGGGAGTGGAGGTTCCTAAACGGAGACCATTCATGCTGACGGAGGCCGAGCAGTCGGCGGTGGAAAGCCCCAAAACGGGGGAGGGCAATTCTCTCCCTGCTGGCAAGCCGGAGCCAAAACTGGGGTTCTGGCAGCAATTTTGGGAGGATGTTGATTGTGTCTTCGATCGGGATCCGGCAGCACGCAATCGCTGGGAGGTCATCTTCACTTATCCCGGTGTGCATGCTCTGTTTTTGCACCGCATCGCCCACTGGCTGTGGAAACGGCGCTGGTTTTTCCTAGCGCGGCTGCTCAGCTTCTTGGCTCGTTCTTTCACATTGATTGAAATCCACCCGGCAGCCAAGATTGGGCGGCGCTTTTTCATTGACCACGGCTGTGGGGTGGTGATCGGTGAGACGGCAGAAATTGGTGATGATGTTACCCTCTACCACGGGGTCACCTTGGGGGGTACTTCCTGGAGCAAGGGCAAACGTCATCCCACCCTGGAAAACGGGGTGATTGTTGGCACGGGGGCCAAGATTCTGGGGCCGGTTCGCATTGGGGAAAAAGCTCGTATCGGAGCCAACGCGGTCGTGATTCAGGATGTAGCTCCCGGCATGACGGTGGTTGGGATCCCAGGCCGTGCGGTCATCCCGCCCCATCAGCGCCGCATCCCCGCCCATGGCATTGACCTGGATCACCATCTCATGCCTGACCCAGTGGGACGGGCTATCGAACAGTTGCTGCACCGTATCCAAGATCTGGAAGCCCAGGTGGCCCGCCTTAACCGGGAGCGGGAACAGGTCCGGCAGGATCAGGTGAGAGGCGAAGCAGAATATTCGTAAACTACCCGACCCTGACTGCTTCGCAGTACAGGGCGGGCTTTCGGCAGCCCTGCAGTTGGCAAGCCA
>NZ_JANSIL010000103.1:0-11945 GCF_047462015.1 Synechococcus sp. R5-13
GGCAGTGGTAGAAGCTGCCGACGCCATGGTCAAGGCAGCCCGCGTTACCCTGGTGGGTTACGAGAAAATCAGCAGCGGTCGGGTCACCGTGATCGTGCGGGGGGATGTCTCGGAGGTGCAAGCCTCGGTGGCTGCCGGCATTGACTCGGTGAAGCGGGTGAACGGCGGCCAGTTGTTGTCTTGGCACATTATCGCCCGTCCCCACGAAAACCTGGAGTACGTGTTGCCCATTCGCTACACCGAGGATGTGGCCCAGTTCCGCGAAGGGGTAAATGCCATCCGTCCCTTCACCCGTCCCTGATGCGTATTGCCATTGTGCGGGGCACCGTCACCAGCACTCAAAAGGATCCCAGCTTGACGGGCGTGAAGTTTTTGTTGGTGCAGTACGTCGATCTCGAGGGCCAGCCGCAACCCGATTACGCTGTGGCTGCCGATCCGGTGGGGGCCGGCATTGACGAGTGGGTGCTGGTTAGCCAAGGCAGTGCCGCTCGCCAGCCGCAAGGAAACCAGACTCGCCCGCTGGATGCAGTGGTGATGGCGATTATCGATACGGTCAGCGTTGGCGGTCGCTCTCTCTACAACAAGCGCGATCAACGCTAGCTGGGATCCCTTCCCTTCTCATCTCTCTTGCTGCCCTTGTCCGCCCTACTGCGTTCTAGAGGCTCACGGTTATGCCTGCTCACACCTATGCTGCACCGCCAACGCCCTGGTCTCGCCGACTGGCGGAGCCCAAGATCGATCCCACAGCCTACGTGCATTCTTTCTCCAACCTCATTGGGGATGTGCGGGTGGAAGCGGAGGTGCTGATCGCCCCGGGAACTTCCATTCGCGCTGACGAGGGATCCCCCTTCCACATTGGCGCCAGATCCAACATTCAGGATGGGGTGGTCATCCACGGCCTGGAACAGGGGCGGGTGATAGGAGAAGACGGCCAACCCTACTCCGTTTGGATTGGCAGAAACACTTCCATTGCCCACATGGCTCTGATCCACGGGCCGGCCTACGTGGGCAACGACTGCTTTATTGGCTTCCGCTCGACGGTGTTCAACGCTCGGGTTGGGGATGGCTGCATCATCATGTTGCATTGCCTGATCCAGGATGTGGAGATCCCCCCAGGCAAGTACGTGCCTTCTGGATCCATCATCACCACCCAGGCCGAGGCCGACCGGCTGCCCGACGTCCAGGATAGCGATGCCAAGTTTGCCCAACACGTGATCGGCATCAACCAAGCCCTGCGAGAGGGCTACCAGTGCAGCGAAAACCTCGTCTGTATCGCTCCCATCCGCAACGAACTGCAGCGCACCTCTAACTCAACGGCTACGGAGACGGCACCCATGACTCATTCTTCCCATCGCGGCAATGGCCGGAACGGCGGCGGATCCCCTCTCAAGCCGGAGGTGGTGGAGCAAATTCGTGCCCTGTTGGCCCAAGGCTATCGCGTGGGGCTAGAGTATGCCGATGCTCGCCGCTTCAAAACCTCTTCCTGGCAAAGCGAAAGCCCAATCGCCAGCACCCACGAGGCGGAGGTGGTGCGATCGCTGGGGGCCATCCTGGCGGAGCACCAGGGAGAATATGTGCGCCTACTGGGGATCGATCCCAAGGCTAAACGGCGGGTGCTGGAGCAAATCATCCAAACCCCCGATGGGCCGGCGCTGGTCTCTGGGATGCCCAGCCGCGTCTCGGCAGCCGCTGCTCCGGGTTCTGGGGCGGTCGGCTCTCGCTCTGGCTCAGGGCTGGAGGAGGAGATCCGGACTTTGTTGGCGCAGGGGTATCGCGTTGGCCTGGAGGTGGCTGATGCCCGCCGCTACCGCACCTCTTCTTGGCAGACCTTGGGCAATTTGAGCGGTCAGCCGCAGGAGATCCTGGCCGCTGTTCAGGCTGCCCTAGCAGAGCACCAGGGAGAATATGTGCGCCTGTTGGGGATCGATCCCAAAGGCAAACGGCGGGTGCTGGAGAAGGTCATTCAAACCCCGCAAGGCCAGGTGAGCAGCAGTCCTGCAGGAACCGGCGTGGTGGCAGATACGGCTCCTGCGGCAGGGGGCAGTGCCGGCCTGGATCTGGAGGTGCAGGAGGAGGTGCATCGGCTGCTGGCTCAGGGCTATCGCATCGGCTACGAATATGCCGACGAGCGCCGCTTCAAAACCTCTTCCTGGCAGAGTGGGCCGGCCATTCGCGCCACCCGCGGGCCAGAGGTGTTGGCTAAGCTGACGGCTGCCCTGGCGGAGCACCAGGGAGAATATGTGCGCCTGCTGGGGATCGATCCCAAAGGCAAACGGCGGGTCTATGAGCGCATCATCCAAACCCCTAGCGGAAAATCTGCTGCTGCTGCCGCGGCTCCTGCTTCTGCCCCCAAGGGATCCCTTTCTGGCACCCGCCTCAGCGCCGAGGTGGTGGCTCAGGTGCAGCAGTTGCTCAGCCAAGGCTACCGCATCGGCACCGAACATGCGGACAAGCGCCGTTTTCGCACGTCTTCCTGGCAAAGCTGTAGCCCCATCGAGGCCACCCAAGTGCCCCAAGTGGTGGCGGCTCTAGAAGCCTGCCTGGCGGAACACCAGGGAGAATACGTTCGCCTGCTGGGGATCGATCCCAAGGCCAAACGGCGAGTGCTGGAGCAGATCATCCAAACCCCTTGAGGGATCCCAGCTTTTTTTGACCTCTGTTGGTTCAAGTCCAACCCCCCAGCGATGAGGAGCACCCTGTTGGCCTCTACTTTGCCCAACTCCATGACGCTCCGCGCCTTGCCTGGCCAGAACGACGAAACTCGCTATTTTGTCAGTGGTGAGGTACAGGTGGAAGCCGGGGCGGGGATTGGGGCAGGGGTGCTGCTGCGGGCCAACCCCGGCTGTCGAATTCACATCGGGCGCGGCGCGTGTATCGGCATGGGATCCGTTCTGCACGCCTGTGGGGGATCCCTCATCGTGGAGGCGGGAGCAACCTTGGGAATGGGGGTGCTGGTGATCGGGCAGGGCACCATCGGCAAAAATGCCTGCATCGGCTCGGAAACCACAGTGCTGAATTGTTCGGTGCTCAGCCAAGCAGTCATTCCCCCCGGCTCGCTGCTCGGGGATCCCACCTATGGTTTCGATCTCCAGGAGGCGGGCGGCAGCAAGCCCATCCCGGCAGAGCCCTCGCCGGCGGCAGTGGAAATGGCTCCAGAGATGTCGCCTGAGCCGTCTCCCCCACCCAGTTCTCCGGTGGCCAATGTTGAAAAGCAAACCCGCCGTTGGCACCAAGAAAAATCCGACTCCCCAGAGACCAAAACCCATAAGCTCAATGGGATCCCTGGCCATTGGGAATTGGATCGCCTCTTGAGCAAGATTTATCCCCATCGACAGGTGCTCTCCTCTGGGGATAGCCGGCTCTGATGGCTAAACTGGCGTGAGTAGTTAGGATGCCGATGTCAACCTCCCTGGGCCTGATTCAGACGCGCAGCTTTCCGGTCATCGTGCGCATTGCCGACGCTATGACCAAGTCGGCAGGCGTGACGCTGATCGGCTTTGAGAAAACCTCGGGGGGCTACTGCACAGCCATTGTGCGGGGGGGAATTGCCGATGTGCGCATTGCCATTGAGGAGGGCATTGAGCTGGCCCGCCAGTTTGACCAAGAGGAGATCTCCAGTTTGGTGATCCCACGCCCCCTGCCCAACTTGGAAGTGGTGCTGCCGATTAGCAGCAAGCTGTCTCAACTGGCGCAAAACCGCGGCTATAGCCGCCTCAGCAACTTGGCCGTGGGCCTGCTGGAAACTCGCGGCTTCCCGGCAATGGTGGGAGCTGCCGATGTCATGCTCAAAACCGCGGATGTCCAACTGGCGGCCTACGAGACCATTGGGGATGGCCTATGTACGGCCATTATCCGCGGTACAGTGGCCAACGTGGCCATTGCCATCGATGCCGGCATGTACGAAGCAGAGCGCATTGGGGAATTGCACGCGGTGGCAGTGATCCCCCGCCCTCTGGACGAACTGGAGCAAGCGCTGCCCGTGGCCAGTTGTTTTGTTGCTCAACCGGTTACCCTGCCGGTAACCCTTCCTCAAGTTCAGGAACAGGAGGTGCAGCGCAGCGATACAGCCGTAGAGCGGATCCCTGTTTATCTGGAGCCGCCTGAAACTCCCTAGCCCCCTGAGAAACCCATCTGTTGCCCAAGAAAGCCGAGCAGGGCAGAGGGGAAAAATGCTAGGCTACTGGAAGACCTGGGTCCGTGCAGCTCCGACGCCCAAACCGTGTCAGGATCGGAAGATAGCAGCACCACGGGATGCTCAGAGCAGGCGCGTCAACCCGGGTCGCCCTTTGCAGCCCTACTTCTCTCTGCTGGGTTCTCTCCTCGTTGCCCTAGCAGCGCATTACACTATGTCCGAAACAGACAATCCCCTCGCCAACTGGGCTCAAAAAGCCTTTTACTTCGGCATGGGTTTGGCGGCTGTGGCGGCGGATAATGCTGCCAAGGTGGCCAGCAAAGCGGGTATCCGTCTGATGGAGTTGCGCAAGCAGGCGCAAGCTTTGGTGGACGAGCTGGTGGAGCGGGGGGCGATGACCGCTGAAGAGGCGCGGGCTTACATGGATGCCATCGCCGCCAACGCCAACCGCAAGGGAGAAGACAGACAAACTGCCGGCCCCCGCAAGATCACCATTGATGACATTAGCGATACCGAGGGCGAGGCAGGCACGGCCATCGAACTTTCGGAAGCGGCCCGTCTGCGCCAGAAGATCGCCGAATTGCAAGCTGAGTTGGATCGCCTCAAGGGCAAATCTTGAGCGGAAGGACAGCCCGGCAGGAAGGTAGGAATGCATTGCTTCCTAGCTCCTCTCCCCTTTTGCATAGCGGAAGCGGTACCGCAGAGCACTTGGGAAGTGTCTCAACCTAACTTGAAATGACCCTAAAGATTGAGGCTACCGTCAGGTGGATCGTCTCTGTGAAGTGTTAGGGATCCTCGCCCTTTAGAGCCGGGGGCAGGTCAAGGTTGTTCATTTCAGAGGTTTCAAAAAACTGCCGTGAGACAGCTTGCAATTCTCCGTCGTCGGAGAAAAGATGGGAACACCCGCCTATCTGGGCAGGAGCATCTCAATCCAATCTTGTTGAGTTTGAGATCAGACAGCAGGAATGAGGATCCCGTCTTCCGAGAGAAAGCGGGAGCTGAGAAAGGGACGCAGCGCCTTGGGAATGCGAATTGAGCCATCCGGCTGTTGGTGATTTTCCAGCAGGGCAGCCAGAGAGCGCCCCACCGCCAAGCCAGATCCGTTCAGGGTGTGGACAAACTGGGTGCCTTTCTGGCCGGCTTCTTTGTAGCGCAGGTTAGCACGGCGGGCCTGAAAGTCCCAGCAGTTGGAGCAACTGGAGATCTCGCGGTATTGATTTTGGGAGGGGAACCACACCTCCAAGTCAAAGCAGCGGGCTGCCGCAAAGCCCAAATCGCCGCTACACAGCTCCACCACCCGGTAGGGCAGCTCCAGCATCTGTAAGATGGCCTCGGCATCCTGCACCAGCTTCTCGTGTTCGGCTTCCGATTGATCTGGGCGAGTGACCTTGACCAGCTCCACTTTTTGAAACTGGTGCAACCGGATCAGCCCCTTGGTGTCGCGGCCATAGCTGCCCGCCTCACGGCGAAAACATGGGGTGTAAGCACAGAAGTAGAGAGGAAGAGACTCTGCAGGGATCACCTCATCCCGGTACAGGTTGGTGAGGGGAACTTCCGCCGTCGGGATCAGCCACAGGTCGTCGTCAGCACAGCGAAAGCTGTCTTCGGCAAACTTGGGCAACTGCCCCGTCCCCTGCAAAGCGGCGCTGTTGACCAAAAAGGGTGGGATCACCTCGGTGTAGCCGGCTGCAACGTGGCGCTCCAGCATCATGGCAATCAAAGCCCGTTCCAGGGCCGCGCCCGCCCCTACCATAGCCACAAAGCGGCTTTGGGCCACTTTGACCGCACGGCCAATCTCCAGCAACCCCAGTTTTTCGGCAATCTCGTCATGGGGAAGGACAGGATGGGCCGGCTTTAGCTCCTCACCCCAGCGGCGCACCTCTACATTGTCGGCCTCATCTCGGCCAACCGGCACGCTGGGCAGTGGCAAATTGGGCAGGGTAAGCAGCCGAGCACGAATCTCCTCTTCCAGCTCCCGTTCCTGCTGCTCCAGTTGGGCAATCTCGGCCTTGAGATCCACCCCCCGCTGCCGCAGGGCCGCCACTTCGGGGCCTTGGGGATCCGCCCCCTGGCGGATGATCTCGCCGACTTTTTTGCCGAGGCTGTTGCTTTCGGCCTGCAGGGATCCCTTGCGGGTCTCCAACTGCCGCCGCTCCCGATCCAACTGCAGGATCCCATCCAGATCGACTGTGGCCCGGCGGTTTTGCAGGGCTTGGCGTACCTGTTCAGGGCGATCCCACAGCAGCTTCAGATCCAGCACAGAGATGGTCTACCCTCAGCTCCAGATATCCGACCTATTTCTTTAGCCAGCTAAACATGGCCCGCAGCTCCCTGCCCACCTGTTCAATGGGGTGTTCGGCCTCGCGCCGCCGCATCGCAGTAAGCCCTGGCTTGCCGGCCTGATTTTCCAAGACAAATTCACGGGCAAATTGGCCGCTTTGAATCTCGGCGAGGATGCGTTTCATCTCGGCGCGGGTTTGCTCCGTGATGATGCGGGGGCCACGGGTGTAGTCGCCGTATTCTGCCGTGTTGGAGATGCTGTGGCGCATTTTCTCCAAGCCCCCCTCGACAATGAGATCCACGATCAGCTTCACCTCATGCAGGCACTCGAAGTAGGCCAGTTCCGGCTGGTAGCCCGCTTCCACCAAGGTTTCAAACCCCGCTTTGATCAGAGCCGTCAGCCCACCGCAGAGCACCACCTGCTCGCCAAAGAGGTCGGTTTCGGTCTCTTCCCGGAAGGTGGTTTCCAAAATGCCGGCCCGCGTGCCACCGATGGCTTTGGCATAGGCCATGGCCCGCTCCCGTGCCATTCCCGAGGCATCTTGATAGACGGCAAACAGGCAGGGCACCCCTTCCCCCGCTTGGTAGGTGCGCCGCACCAAGTGCCCAGGGCCTTTGGGGGCAACCATGATGACATCCACGTCTGCCGGCGGCTGGATCTGCCCGAAGTGAATGTTGAAGCCGTGGGCAAAGAGGAGCACGTTCCCCGGCTGCAGGTGGGGACGGATTTCGCCCTGGAAAACGGCCTTTTGCACTTCATCGGGCAGCAAAACCATTACCCAATCGGCGGCAGCGGCAGCATCCGCCACCGTTTTGACCATTAAGCCGTCTTGCTCGGCTTTGGGCCAGGAAGGGCTGCCAGGGTAAAGGCCAACGATGACCTGGACACCGCTATCGCGCAAATTGAGGGCGTGGGCGTGGCCTTGGCTGCCATAGCCGATGATGGCAACGGTTTTATCGGCCAAAGGCTCCAGGTTGGCGTCGGTGTCGTAGTAGAGGCGGGCCATGGTCGAGCAGGGCGTGAGCAGGTGCTTGACTAGGATAGCAGGATTGGATCCAACTTGCTGACCTCAAGCGCCGTGATGAACAGTTTTCACCCACCTTAGGCGCTTGGGCTGTACACACATGCGAGCGGTTGTGGCGATCATAACCGGCAGCCAGTGGAGCATGTAGACCAAGCCCAGGGCGGTGTGCCACCAAAGTCGCCGTCCGCGCAAGCCCTCCACCTGGCGTAGCCCCCGGTAAAAAGCCACCGTCAGGCAGCCCATCACCAGAGCGTTCAAGGGGAGCAGCACCGAGGAGTGGCCCGTCAACAGCACCCAGAGGGTATCGGGAACCAAGGCCATCGGCAGCAAGTACTGAGAAATAAAGAAGGCCCAGAGATCCACCGTTTTGGCCATCCCCATGCGGCGACCGAGGATCCCTGGCCAGTAGTCGAGATAGCGCTGGTAGCCCCCTTCCGCCCAGCGGCAGCGCTGGTGCCAGAGGCTTTTCCAAGAGGTGACCCCTTCTTCGACGATGGCCGGCTCTGGCAGAAAGGCGATATCTACGCCCGCCAGGTGCAGCTTGAAGGTGAGATCCAAGTCGTCGGTGAGGGTGGCCTCGTTCCAGCCGCCGCACTTTTCCAAAACATCTCGCCGCACCAGTTGGCCGTTGCCACGTAGCTCGCCAATACCCCTCACAGCCACGCGCTGCTGCTGGAAGTAAGCATCAGAGGCCATTTCCGCCACCTGCCCCAGAGTCCAGAAGTTGACGTTGGGGTTGCTCAGGGCCTTGCGCACCTGGACAGCGCCTACCGTCCGTCTGCTGAAACGGCTGCGCAGGCTTCCCACTTGAACAAACAAGGGCAGAGTGCGGGCAAGAAAATCCGAAGGCACCACAGCATCGGCATCGCAGACCAGGATGATCTCCCCTTGGGTGAGGGGCAGTACCTCGTTGAGGGCGCCGGACTTACCCCCGCCCCGCCCCGGCTGCCGCCGGTAAACCCGCAGATGCGGGATCCGCTTTTGGGCTTCCCGCAGAACTTCAGGGGTGGCATCGCTGCTGTTGTCGTCGATGGCCCACAGCTCCAGATGGCTGGTGGGGTAACGGAGCTGGGTCAAGCTGTGCAACAGCCGTGGGAGCACTGCGCTCTCATTCTTGGCTGGGATCAACACGGCCACACGGGGCAAGGCCAGCCCGCCCAACTCAGAAAGCCCGCTCTGCCCATCCCGTTGCATTGGCAGGACAGAGTCATTGTTGTTATCTGTTGACCTGGGATCCCGGCGGGTCGCAGCGGCAGGAGGAAGTCTCAGAGGGGGCAGGGAGGTCGCCGGTTGCAGGCGAAATAAGCGGCTAATGTGGATCACCATGAACGTGGCCAAACCAACGGTGATCCAACGGGCCGTCGGCACCACATGCATCAGGCTGACCAACCCCCACACCATGGCCAGAACCAGCAGAGCCTTGAGACGGCGGCGCTGGGCCGAGGTGAGCAACCAATCGGGAAGATGAAGATCCTCGAGAGGCTCTGGCTCTGACCAGACGAACTCAGACATGGGAATCCTCCCCCGGGCGGCAATGTTACCCAACCTCGCCAGCCTGTGCGAGCGTTAACCCAAAGGCTGTTAAGAGGTTGTTACCTATTGTCACCCATTGTGTTGGCGAAACGGAGTTCTCGAGAACCTACAGGCGAGAAAAATTGGGGATCCCGACTGCCGCTTCTCCGGCAAGGGGGTGAGTAGCCTATGGGTTACCGCGAATCTCTTTGATCACCCCATCTTCCAGAAGGATCTCGACCTGCATTTTCTGGATCAGGTTGTCTCCTTTTTGGACTCGGAAGAAGCTCTCCACATTGCCCTGCAGCACTTCTTGGTTAAGCTCCAGGGTGCTCAGTTGGTTGATCTGCTGCAACAATTGGTTTTTCTGATCCAAGAGGCGGATTTTCTGCTCGTTCACGCGGCTTTTCACCGCTTCCACCTGTTGGAGCACTTGGGGGCTGTTGGGGTTGGGGCTCTGTTTCTCCAGTTCGGCAATAGCCCGCTTGCCCTGAAACTCCAGCTGTTGCATCTGAGCATCGGTGGCTTCGATCTGCCGCTCCAGTTGCTCCTGCATTTCCTTTTTCCAAAGGGGTGTGACCACCACCTTAACGGGAATGTTGCGTTTGAGCAGTAATTGAGTGCCGTTGCTGACGTTGTTTTCTTCCATAAGACTCATCCAGGCAGACGACCAACCAAACCAGGGGCTTGTGCCCATTGTAGAAAGCTCCCCTCAAAAGCTCTGGGGTTGGGGAAGAGGAGCTTGACAGACCGGATCCTCCCCCGCCGAGCCGGAGAATCCATCTATTTATCCTACCGGCTGGGATCCCTGCGGTAAAGTCTTGATTTCGGGAAACTGCAATTTTGGTTAAGGATCTTAAAGGCCGCCGCCTTGCCCTGGCACAGATTCGGCTAGCGTGAGAGACAGTGTTCTTTTTTGCGGCAGCCATGAGTGAACTGGCTTCGACCCCTTCCAAGCCCTCTGCTGGGATCACCGAGCCGGTGCGGATTGCCTCTCGAAAAAGCGAGTTGGCTTTGGTGCAGACCCAGTGGGTGATGGGTCAGTTGCAAGAACACCATCCGGGATTACCTCTGGAGCTCAACACTCTCTCCACCCAGGGAGACATCATCCTGGATGTAGCCCTGGCCAAAATTGGAGACAAAGGTCTTTTTACCAAGGAATTGGAGGTTAGCCTGCTCAACGGCAGCAGCGACTTGGCGGTACACAGCCTTAAAGACTTGCCCACTCGCCTGCCGGAGGGCTTGGTGTTGGGGGCGATCACGCGGCGGGAGGATCCCCTGGATGCTTTGGTGGTGGGGGAAAAGTTCCGGGATTACCGACTGGCCACCCTGCCAGAGGGGACGGTGATCGGCACTTCATCGCTGCGGCGGCTGGCCCAACTGCGCCATGCCTTTCCCCACTTGCACTTTAAGGATGTGCGGGGCAACCTCAACACCCGCTTGGCCAAGCTGGAGAGGGGAGAGTACGACGGCCTGATTTTGGCGGTGGCCGGGTTGAAGCGCCTGGGCAAAGCCGACCGGATCCACGAGGTGCTGGATCCCAGCGTGTCTCTGTACGCGGTTGGGCAGGGATCCCTGGGGCTCGAGTGCCGGCAGGGGGACGAGCGGATTCTGGAGCTCATCCGACCCTTGGCCGATGCGGAGGCCACAGCCCGCTGCTTGGCAGAGCGAGCTTTCCTGCGGGCTTTGGAAGGAGGGTGTCAAGTGCCCATTGGCGTTCACAGCCAAGTCCAAGGGGAGGCGCTGCACCTAACCGGTATGGTGGCCGACCTGGATGGCCGGCGGCTCATCCGCGATACTCAGACGGGATCCGTAGCCGACCCGGAAGCGGTGGGGGTAGCTTTGGCAGAAAAGCTAAAACAGCAGGGGGCCGACGAGATTTTGCAAGCCATTTTTGCCCAGGCCCGCCGTTAGGCTTTTCCACCCTTTCTGAGTAAGCTTTGAGGTCTGCAGCCAGGGGGAGTTGAAGAAAAGGGGGGCACGGAAGTCCCCCCTAAGGCAAATTTCACTCAACTTCAAATGGGAAACTCGCATTCACAGCAGCAGTATCTAAGCTCTAGCTTAGCTTCCAAAACCGCCGTATCATCCTGAACTACTAGGGTCACTCTGTTGTTGGCAATCTCTGCCGGCGAGAGGGTTAGGGTTTTGGTGAAAGTTTGGCCAGGCGGACTTGGGGAAGTATACAAAAACCCCGCTTGAGTTAAAGTCCCGCCGTTGTATAGGTAGTACTTGTCGTTCCCGGCATTAGGAGTTGTGTTACTTGTTGCCTGCAAGTTATTGCGATAGGTAAACGTAAGGGTGCCTCCCATCCGGCAGCCCGTTTTACAAGGGGGGCTCCATTGGAAGGTATGAGCAAAGAGTTTATTGGCTTGGGGCTCTCCCCAGTTGACTGTCCCGAAAGGGCCCTGGAGAGTTGTCCAAATTTGGGGTGGAACCTCCGATGGCAGGGGGGAAGCAGGGTTTGGCGGAGGAGCGCTGAGGGTTACTGAGCGCAACACCATGGGTCTCGAGCACGGAAGGCCAGGCAGAGGTCTTGGCGAAGGGGGGAAAGGAACCTGGCGGAATAGCTCATCTACAGTTTCTGAGGATTCTGCCGGAGCTATGGGAACTGGGGAGGGTATCGATCTAGGCACAGAAGGCATAGGCTGCCTAGCTGGCCCTGGAGCCTGAGCCACCAAAAAATGATCTCGAGCCAAGGCAGTACCTGGAAGAAAACCACTCTCCCAAAACGGTGTGAGTAGTAGAGCCAAAATGCCCAAGTGAAGCCCTGCTTTCATCTGTGTTCTCCAAACCTTAAAAGTATAGAGATGCCCGTTCTTCCTCAGTTACAGCTAAAGCCGACGGAGAGGAAAAATAATCTGGCAGCAAAGACTTTCCGGAATACGAGCAGGTTCCTCAAACCTTGTGAAATTTAATTAAGCTTAATTTAGGTCGTGTTGATCTTATGTTAGGATAGAGAGAATAATTTATAGAGGAAAGAGGATGAAGTTGGTTTT
>NZ_JANSIL010000104.1:0-6209 GCF_047462015.1 Synechococcus sp. R5-13
GGGCGTCGGCTACGGTCGGCGCTATCCTTCCCTGCCCTGAAGGACGGGGCTTGCCGCGCCTTTTGGTCAGGGGATCGCCTCAAAGCAGCTTGCAATAGCCATAACTCACCTCTAACCAAAGCTGATCCGGAGCAGGGAGAAATCATCCTCAAAGTCCGTCCGCCCCTGAAAGGATTGGGCCTGATGGATCACCTGATCCAAACTATTGCCAGCGCCCTTGCTCAGCAGGGCTATCAAATTGTCCAGCCCCCAGAGTTCTCTCTGGGGGTTTATGACTTCGTAAACTCCATCACTGAACAGGTAGAGATGGCTGTTCTCGGGGATCCGCACCTGATCCCTTTGAAAAGTGAGGTCGGGCAAAATGCCAATGGGCAAGTTGGCAGTCTTCAGCAGGAGCGAATCCTGACCCTGGATGAGCAGGGCAGGTGGGTGGCCGGCACTGGCAAAAGAGAGCAGACGGGATCCCGGCTGATAAACCCCATACCAAAGGGTGAAGTACATCTCATGGTGGGATCCCATTTGAAAAGAGTGGTTGAGGGCGCGCAAGACCGCGTCCGGCTGGCGGGGATCGGCATCGGCCAAGCCTTGAGTGCGCAACTGGTTCATCACCGACACCGACAACAGAGCGGATCCCACCCCATGCCCCGACACATCCAGCAGATAGATGGCCAGGTGTTCCTCATCCAGCCAATGATAGTTAAACGAATCTCCCCCCAATTCCTGGGAGGGTAAAAAGCGCCACTCGAGGGTCACTTTGCAGTCGGGAAAATAGGCCGGCTCCGGCAGGAGAGAACGCACATAGCTGGCCGCCTCGGCCAATTCTGCCCGTAACCTGGCCGTTTGCTGCTGCAGGTCATAGCTGAGCTGGTGCAAGCGTAATCCGGCTCGCACACGTGCCCGCAACTCATTGGGGTCGATGGGCTTGCTTAGAAACTCATCTGCTCCGGCATCCAGGCCCTGGATGCGGTCTTCGACCTCGGTGCGAGCGGTGAGCAAAATAAAAAACGTCGTGGAAAACTTGGGATCGGCTTTGATGCGTCGGCAAACCTCCAGCCCATCCATGTCCGGCATCATCCAGTCACAGATGATCAGCCCCGGCACCAGCAGGTGGGCTTGCTCCAGCCCCTCGGAACCGTTGCTGGCCATCTCCACGGTGTAGCCCTGTCGTTCCAGGGATCGCTTCAACACCAGCCGAATCGTCGGATCGTCGTCAACAATCAAAATGGTCGTCATGACCGCTGCACCCCAATCCCAAAGTCAAAACGCATTCAAACCCAACTCCAGCCCGATATCCCATACCGATAGGCAGACCTCTCATCCTAGCTTAGGGGTTGCAGCAGGAAAACCGGCTCGGCAAGCAGTTCACGACAAAGGGGTGAAGCCTCAACAGCTTCATCCATCGGAGCTGAAGGTGCGTATCACTTCGGGGATCCCCAAAACCGTGGTTGCACGCTACCCAAAAGCTAACCGTTTCCAGATACTGGTGGCGGGAGACAATTCGAGGCAGATTCTGGGCAGATTCTTCTTGAGAGACTTTCATTGGATACAGAGATACAGATCACACTCATCCATCCTTCGCCGACTTAGAGTGAACGTTAAGATTCAATAGCCTTTACCGCATGAGCACATCTCCCCCATCCTTATCCCCTTCCGCCGTTCAGGATTCGCGGGCGAGCTTGCCTCCGGGACCTAGCGAAGCTCACAGGGGAGAAATTCGGCTGGAGGACTTGGACGAGAAGCAATTGTTGGCCTCCCTATCGTCGGTGGTGTTAAACCCGGCAGCTTGGAGTTGCTTCAGCGTCAGTGAAACCAGCCGCCTGCTACGCCCCCTGCAAATCTGCCCTGACTTGACGGGAACTCTTGTTCTCTCCCCAGGGGCCACTGCCGAAGTGGTCTATAAGTTCCTGCTGAGCGACGGTCGGATCGGGACTATGAAGGGGCTGATCTCCATCGAAGACTTCCGCAGCGAGCGGCTGCGCTCCGTTTACGATCAGCTTCACATCGAAAAGATTATACCGGTCTTCACCGAGTCGGTTGTGGTGCAAATCATCGACCATTTGAAACCGATTTTTGCCCGTGACTTGGATGAGCTGCTTTGGCAAGAAAGTTTTTACTTTACCCCTCAAGATCTGCGCCAGCAGGAGTTCTTGTTGCGCGGCCTACGGCCCGAGGCGATCCCACGCAGCTTTCGGCCTCACCTGCAAAGGGTCTACACCCAGATTATGAAGGTGTGTCGCAGCTTGCCCAACATCGCTTTCCAACTGTGTCTGCGGGCCTACCTGGAGTACAACGAGGTCAAGAACAGGCATCTGCTGGCGCTTCTACTCAGCAAGTATTTTTACACGCTCTACCGCATCGGCGGGTTGGACGGTTGGGAAAGTGGGGATCCGGTGGAGCTGGGATCCCTGCGCTCCTCCAATCGGCAGGCTCGACTCCAGGCTCTTGCTCGCCTTCTAACCCTGGACAACGACAGCGACGCTCCCCTGGTGGGCATTGGGGGCAGCGGGCTGGGGGGCAGCTATTTCAGCGGGGAACGGGAGCCTACTGGTGTTGAGATGGTGAGCTCGGAGGAGATTGAAAAGCTGCGGCAAGATGTGGAGGTGGCCCGCGGCCAGATCGCCGAGGCCCAGCAATTGGTGGCCCAATATCAGGAGGAGAAAAAACAGGAACTGCTCAACCGCCTTCAGGATCCGGGAAAGTTTCTTCTCTTCAGCATTCATCAGTTTTTTGACACCCTCTTCGGATCCCTGCCTGGAGAGGTGAAAAGCGAGTACGGGGCAGTTTGGGTGCCGCGCACCTCCTACTTGGATGAGAAGGAGCGAGACAAGCTGACAGAGCATTTGCGCCACATCACCAGCGAAGCTTATTTGGTCAGCGTTCCCTTTGCCGAGGCCACCCTCATCGGCTATTGGCGAGTTTTGGCGGATTCCTTCTACAACCAATGGGTTTTGAATCAGTACAAGCAGTTGCAAAGCTATGGGGTGGATTTGGAGCAACAGGGCATCCAGATTCTGGAACGAGAACGATTTCTGGATGAGGTTCAGTTGCGCTTTGCCGCCCGCCACCGAGAAATCGTCACCCAAAATGTGGAGAAGATCACCCAAATTGTGGTGGATAGCCTGGCCAAGCGGGTGGCCCTCAACACCGGCCAGCAAAGTTTTCAGGCTATGCGGGCCAAGTTGACCACCGTTTTGGATATGGACATTTCCCGCAAAGACGTGGGGGAAGTCAAGCGGCTGATCGACTACTTTACGGATGTGTTTTTGGGCAAGCGGGAGGAGCTGCGCTCCCCCTATCCGGTGGGCACGATTTTGCAAGTCAAGGCGGCCATTGAGGCTCGCCCCCCCGATAACCGCACCCGCATCGGTCTGGAAATTTTGGGTCAGCTCTACCGCGAGTACGTTCCTCTGCTGGGATCCGCACCGAGGTAGGAGGGGGGCAGAGCGGGGGATCCCGTAGGCCGACAGGTTTTGGGCACAATGGGGACTGGCGCGCTGTCTAGGGTTGGAGATGGAGATTCCCCATGCGCTACCGCCAGCTTGGCCACAGCCCTTTGCAAGTTTCCGAGATCTGCCTGGGCACCATGACCTTTGGGCAGCAGAATACTTTGTCTGAGGCTTTCGAACAGCTCGACTACGCGGTGGAGCACGGGATCAACTTCATCGATACCGCCGAGATGTACCCGGTGCCGGCGCGGGCGGAAACCCAGGGATCCACCGAGCGCTACATCGGCGAGTGGCTGCAACACCAACCGCGGCATCGCCTGATCCTGGCCACCAAGATCACCGGCCCTGGTCGGCCCTGGCATTGGATTCGCGGCGGATCCCTGTCCATCACCCGCGACAACCTCAAGCAGGCGGTGGCCGATAGCCTCAAACGCCTGAAGACCGACTACATCGACCTCTACCAGATCCACTGGCCGGATCGCTACGTGCCCCTGTTTGGGGGCGTTGCCTACGATCCCAGCCAGGAGCGGCCCACCGTTCCCATTGCCGAGCAGTTGCAGGCTCTGGCGGAATTGGTGCAAGAGGGTCTCATTCGCTACATCGGCCTGAGCAACGAAACCCCTTGGGGGGTGAGCAAGTTCTGCCACGTGGCCGAGCAACTGGGGTTGCCCAAGGTGGTCTCGATTCAGAATGCCTACAGCCTCATCAACCGCACGTTTGAAATGGGCCTGGCGGAAGTCTGCCGCCACGAGCAGGTGGGCTTGCTGGCCTACAGCCCCTTGGCCTTTGGGCTGCTGACGGGCAAATATCTGGGGGGGGTGAAGCCGCCGGGATCCCGTTTGGCCTTGTTTGAAGGCTTTGGCCAGCGGTACCGCAAGCCGAATGTGGAAGAAGCGGTGGCCGCCTATGTGCAAATTGCCCGCCGGCACGGTCTGACACCGGCCCAGTTGGCTTTGGCCTTTGTGCGCAGCCGCTGGTTTGTCACCAGCACCATCATTGGGGCCACCAGCCTAACCCAACTCAAAGAGAACCTCAGTTGCCTGGATGTGGAGCTGTCCCCGCAGCTCCTGGCGGAGCTCGAGGCGGTGCACCAGCGCTACCCCAATCCTGCCCCTTAAGAGGTTGGCGAAACCGGTGGCCAGACAGAACTTTTCAGAAGGTTTCCTCGTCTGGGTGTGCGGTTTGGATCATCCTCTCCTACACTTCTGTCCGGCCAACTTCCAGGGCCCCTCCCAACCGAGAGTGGGGATCCAAGACTGTAAATCCCGTACCCAGAACCTGAGGTGTGAACGATGCGTGAGCTTTCCCTTTGGCAGGGCTGGAAAACCGCCGCTCTGGTGATCAGTTGCAGCAGCTTGGCCTGGCTTGGGGATCCCGCTTGGGCCCAACTTTCTGATATCAGCACCTATTGGGGTGCCCAGTACATTGCCGGGTTGAATGAACGACAGATCATCGGTGGCTTCCCGGATGGCACCTTTCGCCCCAACGAGTCCATCACCCGTGCCCAATTTGCCGTCATTGTCACCAAAGCTTTTGGCCTAGATACCAACGTTCCTGTGCGCTCCTTTGCCGATCCCATTCCCAGTTGGGCGGCTCCCTCCATCGGCGCAGCGGCAGCGGCAGGGTTTGTTTCCGGCTTCCCGGACGGCACCTTTCGTCCCAACGATGTGCTCACCCGTGCACAAGCCATCACCGTCCTAACCCGTGCCGCCACCAACGGTAGGCTCATCGAGGATCCCGGTCAAATTGACGCGATCCTATCCGCGTTCGGCGATGCCAATTTGGTTCCCAACTTTGCCCGCGCCCCCATCGCGACAGCGGTTCAGGAAGGGCTGTTGGTGCTCTACCCCAACCCCACTCAATTGAATGCCCAGGCGGTGGCCACGCGGGGGGAAGTGGCTGCCCTTACCTACCAAGCGCTGGCCAAGGTGGGCCGGGTGCCCAATTTGGATCCGCCGGTGGGGGCTGCCATTCCCGGCCCTGGGATCCGCACCGAGCTCCTTGCCCAGGTCACTCCTACGCCCGAACCCCTGGCCACGCCGGACATTCCCATTGAGCCTCTGGTGGAAACGCTGCCCGCCGCCCCAGAAGTGAGAACCTTCTTCGCCCGCGAAGAGCTGGGATCCGTAAACCCAGGGGATACCGTTACCGTGTTTTTGCTGGGATCCCCAGGTGCGCAGGGATCGTTTTCCATCCCCGGCATTGCCTACAACCTGCCACTGCAGGAAACCCGCCCAGGGCAATACGAGGGCAGCTACACCTTCCGCAGCCAAGACCGGGCCTCAGAAGCGCCTGTTTTTGCCCGCTTGGAGCGGGATGGACTGGTAACCCTGGTGCAGCTGCCGGATAAGACCATCACCATCGGGCGGGTGACCGACACCACCTTCCCCACCATCAGCGAACTGGCCCCTCCCAACGGATCCCTAACAGACAACCCTCGCCCCTCCATCTCAGCCCGTTTCCAGGACGACCAGGGAATCGACCTCAATAGCTTTACCTTGCTGGTGAACAATGTGGATGTCACCGCCCAAGCCCAGCTCACCCGCACCGGCTTCGCCTACACCCCAGCCGAGCCGCTGCCCACCGATCGACCGACCTTAATTGCCGTCCAAATTGCCGATACCAGCGGCAACACTGCCATCCAGCAGTGGTCTTTCCAGGTGCAGGCCGCCCAGCCCACTGCCACACCGACCCCAACACCAACCCCGACACCAGCAGCGACACCCACACCGACCCCAACGCCGACTCCAGCTCTGACCCCAA
>NZ_JANSIL010000105.1:0-27198 GCF_047462015.1 Synechococcus sp. R5-13
CTGGGGTGGTTTACAGCACCCCCAATCGACCGTTACCAGTGCCTTAAACAACCGTTTCTGGTGTCCGCAGCGTTATTATAGCATTCCTCCCGACATCGACCCTACGGGTACAGTGCGGGGCTCCTGCAATTTCTAGCTGAATGCAAGTCCGGATCCCTGAATCTCTACAGGATGCCAAAGCCTCAGTTCTACAAAGTGGCGCTCTATCAGCCTTTGGCTGGATAGGGAACTCTTCGCCTTAACTGGGCCTTAACTAGGGCCAGACTCTTGTACCGAAACCTCCCTTTGGACCCTTCTTCCCCTGCAAGGGTCTAAGTATTCGAGAACACCTATTCTTACACACAAAAGCTTCGAGACAAGTTCAGAGAGAAATGCCTCTAGGCAAGAAAGGCTACCTGAGATTCTGCCGACAGGCGTCTTTAGGAGGGCCGTATTCAGCGGGAAGATTCACAAACGTCGGCAGCGTTGGCATCTGGAGGGAGTTGCTCTATATTAAATCAGCTAGCATATTCGATATTTACCAGAATTTAAGTTATTGTGAGAGCTGACATGCCATCCAATTGGTCAGACATCCATCCTCTCAATCCTGGGCAAGGGTTGGGTTCAGCCCAGTCTGCGCCTTCCCATTGGAATGAGCGCCGCAGGGGAGAAGGCTCTCATGCCGAGTATGAGAGGAACGGATCTCAGACCAGAGCGGCGGATCGTCCAGAGGAGATCATGCCGAGCAATGCCGCAAAGATTAAGGTTGTAGGCGTGGGGGGTGGGGGTGGCAACGCGGTCAGTCGGATGGCGGCCAGTAACCTCGTGGGCGTCGAGTTTTGGAGCGTCAATACCGATGCGCAGGCCCTTGCCCAGTCCTCGGCAGTGAACCGCTTGCAAATTGGGCAGAAGCTGACTCGAGGCTTGGGTGCAGGTGGTAACCCGGCTATTGGCCAGAAAGCGGCAGAAGAATCCAGCGAAGAAATAGCAGCAGCCATCAAAGGGGCAGATCTGGTCTTCATTGCCGCCGGCATGGGGGGAGGCACGGGCACGGGTGGAGCACCCGTCATCGCCCAAATTGCCAAAGCCAGTGGTGCCCTGACGGTGGGAGTGGTGACACGGCCTTTTTCCTTTGAGGGCAAACGCCGCAGCAAGCAGGCCGAGGAAGGGATCCAAGCGCTGCGGGAGGCAGTTGATACCCTGATTGTAATTCCCAATGACAAGTTGCTTTCGGTGATCTCCGAGCAAACCCCTGTCCAAGAGGCTTTTCGCGTTGCTGATGATGTGCTGCGGCAGGGGGTGCAGGGCATCTCGGATATCATTCTCATCCCCGGCATGATCAACGTGGATTTTGCCGATGTGCGCAGCGTGATGGCCGATGCCGGCTCTGCCTTGATGGGAATTGGCATGGGATCCGGCAAGTCCCGCGCCCGCGAAGCCGCCATTACCGCTGTATCTTCGCCGCTTTTGGAAACCTCCATCGAAGGGGCTAAAGGTGTCCTCTTCAACATTACCGGTGGGCCGGATTTGTCCTTGCATGAGGTCACGGTGGCTGCCGAGATCATCGCCGAGGCAGTGGATCCCGAGGCCAACATCATCTTCGGCACCGTCCAAGACGAGCGCATGCAGGGGGAAGTGCGCATCACGGTCATCGCCACCGGTTTCCAAGAGAAAGCCCGTCCAGCCGCCATCCCTGCTGCAACCAAAGTTTCTGCCTCCAACAAGTCGGGGGTTCCCAAGCCCACTCCCACGGGCTCTGGGCTGCCGCCTCGACAGCCTCCGGAGCCTGAGCCGCCGATGTCTGGAGGCTTAGATATTCCCGAGTTCTTGCGCCGCCGACGGCCCCCTTCGTAGGGTAGGGTGAAGGTATGCTGGTATCTTGGTGCCGGTTGTTGAGGGTGGGGAGTGCTTTGGGGTTAGGCCATGAACATTGTTGTCTTGGCGGGGGGGCGTTCGGCAGAACGTCAAGTCTCTTGGGTAACGGGTAAAGCCTGCAAACGGGCTTTGGAGGACCTGGGCCATCGGGTCAAGGTAATCGACCCAGATGAGGATCTGCCTCTGCGCCTTTGGCAGGAACGGCAAGCCGGCTGCGACTTCGTTTGGATTGCCTTGCATGGCCCTGGTGGCGAGGATGGGGTGGTACAGGGAATGCTGGACTGGCTGGGCCTGCCCTACCAGGGATCCGGGCCGCTGGCCAGTGCTCTGGCCATGGATAAGCTGGTCTCCAAGCAGATCTTTCGCGCCGCGGGGATCCCTACCCCCGATTGGCAGGTTTGGGACGACCAAAGCCCCCTCACTTGGGCTGACTGTGCGGCAGAGTTGGGATCCCCACTGGTGATTAAGCCCAGCAACAACGGCTCGACGGTGGGCATCAGCATTGTCCGGGATGAGAGGTCATTTGCTCAGGGGCTGGAGTTGGCCCGCTCAGTCTCGTCGCGGATTTTTCTGGAGCGCTATGTTCCCGGAAAGGAGATCACCCTCTCGATCTTGTCCGGCCAAGTTCTTCCGGCCATTGAGATCATCCCCGCCCAAGGCGACTTCTACGACTACGAAGCCAAGTACGCACCCGGTGGCTCGCGGCATTTGATCCCCTGTTCCCTCAGCCCGGCAGGGTTGGCCCGCTGTGAGGCGGCAGGTCTGAAGGCCTACCAGGCGTTGGGGTGCGAAGGCTTGGCGCGGGTGGATCTGCGGGTGGATCCCGAGGAAAATCCTTGGGTGTTGGAGGTGAATACACTGCCCGGCATGACCCCCACTTCCCTCTGTCCCGATGCGGCGGCAGCTCTGGGGTGGACGTTCACCGAGTTGGTGGAGCGAATGCTGCAGGATGCCTTGCAAAAAGCCCAATTGACCGGATCCCGGCGTTCTCAAAGTCCATCGGCGACCCTCGGCAACGCTCCCTGAGGCTTTTCCCAAGACAAGAACAAGAACCTTTACCCAGCTCTTTCAGAGAAGGGCAACCAGCAAAAGAATCACCCCAATTCCAACAATCAGTACAGCTCCCCCCAGCCACACCCAGGAGATGCGGGACCTGCTGCCTATGTCGGTTTTCCCGACAGGATTCTCCGGCGCAGGTTCAGGCTTTGAGTTGACCGAATCCGGGGCAACAACTGTCAGATCCTGCAGTAGGCGATCGCCTTTTTTTTCCAACAGAACTGTGGTTTCTTCTGAGGCCAGCAGCGGGTTCAACAAGGGGGCCGTTTGCTCCCACTCGTATTCAGAATGTCCCGACTCACGCCCGTACACCGTGACCTGCTCTAAGCCGGGCAAGCCCAACGCCCTGAGCTCCACCCGCACCCGCTCCGTGAGATGGGGGTAGTCCACTCGGGCCGAGGAGGATCGATTCAGAAGAACATGCAGATGACCTTGGCGGCGTTTGACCGCGATTTTGACCGGGGCAGCCAACCGAGCCTGCAACGCTTGGGCAATCTCAGCTTCGGTCATGGTGCAGCATCCAAGGTGTGCGGGCTAATTCTAATACAATCCTAGAGCAACCGTGCAGAGGGCTACGGGGGCTCGGGGTAGAATGAGATGCGCATGGGTGAAGAAATGCCGGGTCTCGACAGAGCAGGGCGTTCCTCTTTTCTCTCGCCGGATCCCTAGCCGGAAGTTCTATGCAAGAGAAAACCATTGTCCGCGATTACTTCAACTCCGTTGGCTTCGAGCGCTGGCGGCGCATTTATGGTGAAGAAGAAGTCAATTTCGTCCAAAAAGACATCCGCCTTGGCCATGCTCGCACAGTAGAGACGGTGTTGCAGTGGTTGGGGGATCCCTCGGGTTTACGCATTTGTGATGCCGGATGCGGGGTGGGCAGCCTCAGTTTGCCCTTGGCCACCAGAGGGGCGCAGGTGTTCGCCAGCGACATCTCGGAACAAATGGTGAACGAAGCACGCCGCCGCCAGCAAATGGAGTTGGGATCCACAGACAACCCACACTTTTGGGTCTCGGATCTGGAGGAATTGACGGGGGAATACGATGTCGTCATCTGCCTTGATGTGATGATCCACTACCCCGAAGCCGAGGCCCTGCGCATGCTAAAGCACCTGACCCGCCTGGCTCGGTCCCGCCTGATCTTCAGTTTTGCCCCCAAAACCCCCTGGCTGACGCTGCTGAAGAAAGTGGGAGAGTTCTTCCCCGGCCCCAGCAAAACCACCCGCGCCTATCAACACCGAGAGGCGACCTTGGTGAGCCAATTAACCGAATGGGGCTGGAAAGTGCAGCAGCGACAAACCATTCGCAGCCGCTTCTACTTTGCTTGGCTCCTCGATCTGGTTCGGTGACACTCGATCTGGTTCGTTAAACGGGAATGAAACATTTTCGTCTAGCTCCCCTCTCCCTCTGGCACCGAGGCTGGGAGTAGGGGCAGCAACGTGGAATGCTTGGGGAGTGTCTCAATCTAGTTTAAAAATGACTATAACGATCAGCTGAGGTTATCCAGTTGCTCCAGCAAATCGGGATCCGCCAACTTTTGTAGGGCAAGCCGCGCGTCATCCCGCACCCCCCAATCGGGATCGCGACTGGCGCTGGTCAGCAATTGCCTTGTTAGCATCGTGTAAACAATGGGATCCTCGAGAGCCAGTTTCACCTGTTGCCCCAGGATCCCTAAGCTCCAGGCACAGTTGCCGCGTACCGCTGCGATTGGATCTTGAGCCAAGCCCCGGCAGAGAGCTGCGACCACCTCATCCAATGCCGGGCCGGGCAACGCCTGCGCCTGAGCCAATTGTCCGAGGGCACTGGCAGCCCACAATCGCACTGCCGCGATATCCCCGGCCAACACTTCCAGCAACACCGGGTACGCCCGCGGATCCTTGGCATTGCCCAACGCCCACACCAAGCCTTTGCGCACATAGCCGTTCCAATCCCAGCGCAAGCCCTCGATCAGCACCTCCACCTCAGCGGGATCCGGATTCCGACCTAGGGCATAGGCCGCTCCCACCCGCACCAACGGGCAGGGATCCCGGACTAGGGCCAGCAGGGGTTTAACGGCGCGGGGTTCTTCGATCTCACAAAAAGCGCGGGCCGCCTGCATCCGCAAATAGGGATCCGGATCCTGCAACTGCTGCAGCATCAGCTCCACATCCACCTCCGGCGGCGAGTGAGGTGGCAGCTCGTCTAGGGGCTCAAGGGGGGAAAAAGCGTCTTCTTGCATGAAAGGGTGCCCAGGTGTTGGCGGAGGGGACGAGGGCAAAACTTGCCCTTCCTCAAGGCAAAAGCCAGAGCCACAACAACCAAACCAGCAGCAGAGTTGCTGCCCATCATAAACTGCCGGGATCCTCCATCTGATCTGCTCTTTCCGGTTGGGATCCCGGAACCCTGAGCAAGTCCGCTCCTTCCAACACCCGCGCCGAGCGGATCACATCTCCCACCTGCAGGCGATCCACCCACTCCATCCCCTCGATGACGTAGCCGAACACGGCATAGCGCCCATCCAAAATCGGCAGAGCAGCGAGGGTGATGTAAAACTGGGAAGAGGCCGAGTCAAGTGGGCTGGAACGGGCCATGGCCACCGCCCCCAAGCGATGGGGCAAGAGCAGCTTACTCAAAGCAACGGGATCCTGGATCAAGGTGTTGTAGCGGGGGTAGGGTTCCCCACGCAGCTGAATTTCCAGGGGGATGGTGCGCAGGCGGTTGCTCCCCGGCTCTGTTGCACCCCCTGTACCGTCACCACGGGGATCCCCACCCTGCACCACAAAAGGCTGCGGATCCTTTTCCACCCGATGGAAGGTGAGGCCATTGTAAAAGCCCCGCTGAACCAAATCCACGAACTGGCCGCCGGTCAGGGGTGCCGCTTCCCCGTGGATCGCCAAGATCACCTTGCCTACCCCCTCAGCAGTTTGCACCTCCATCTCCACCACTGCCTTCCCTTGCAGTTGCGGGCGGCTAGCATAGGCCGCCGGGATCCCAGAGGGGGATTCTGACAAGGGGGGTGTACTGCGACAAGCCAACAGCCCGAGACAGAGGTATCCCAGAACTAAGCCCACTCCCACTCTGCAGCGGCTCATTCGCCCCAGCTTGGCGAATTTCATCTGCCCCTTCTCCTTCAATCCAATCTCCCACCCTCCAGGCGCTGCTCAACCCAGCAGGGATCCCTATCCAGGTGATTCAGATCCGCTGCGACAGCCCCAACTGCAAGGTAACGCTTTGAGCGCCATTGCTCACCCTCACACCGTAGGGGCTGATGGCGGTAACCCGCCACTCTGCTTTTACCGCATGGCCAACAGCCACCTGCCGCACCACGTTGTCGATCAAGATCAGAGCCTTGGGGGCACCTGGATCGTGGATCAATCCCACCAGCTTCATCTGCGGCAGAGGCTGGGGTGGGATCCGCGCTGGCACCGGAGGCGCAGGTACCCTGGGGGGAGAGGGAAGACCAGCCCCTCTTGAAGCAAGAGGAGCGGCAACAGTCGGCGGTTTTGCCGGTTCGACCAAGACAGCCTTTGCAGAATCCTCAGGTGGAGCTTTGGGGTTTTCATCCACATCAGCAGCAGTGGGAAGCAAGGGCTCCTGGTGAGCATCGGAATGGGAAGAATTGGGTGCCTCAGCCAAGGGATCCCGAGTGGCCTGCGAAAAAACCACCGCCCGCGGGCGCAGGGTCATCCAAAAAGCCAGACCTGCCACCAAGGTAGCGGCCAAAGCCATACCCAGCAGTAATCCTCCGGCAGCAGAGAAGCGCCGGGAAGGCAGTGGGGGCCGTGTGCCGAGGTAAGGATATTCGCCGGCTTCTGACAGCCCCTCTTCCAAGCTGTTCTCCAAATCCTCGAACAGCTCATCCAACAGAGAATCTGCCTGCTTGACTTGGCCAGACCATGCCCAAGGGGAACGACGGCCTCTGCCCGCTGAAGCATCTAACCCGGACATACAACCTCCCTAGCCTGAGCGGCGGGGATCCCGAGGAGTTGAGACACTCAGCCAACAGTTGCCGTCTATCGCCCAAAGGCTCTCAAAGGAGCCGCATTTCCGGGTACTCGGTCAACAGCGCCTCTGCCGACAGGGTGTCTCCCTCCAACTGCGGCGTCCACAGCACTTCGATGGCCACAATCCGATCTGCCGGAATCGAAGCCAGCTGCAACAGGCACTGCCGCAGATCCGCCATGGAGTTAACTACAGGTAGTGTACCCAAGTTACCACGATACGCAACCAGTAGAGTTACCAGCAGGTACTCGCCAACATCTGGGATCCCAGCAGCAGATCGCTGCAGCGCCGCTTGGGAGACTTGTTGGATCTGGTTGTTGCGGTTGCTGAGGCTTTCGACGCTGAACTTGCTCCGTTCTTGTAAAGAGGCTTGATAGAACAGGGATTCGGCGCGGGAGAGGGGCAGCTTCTCCGCTTGGGCATGGCCATAGGCCCAGTAGTCGCTGTAGCGCATCAAGCCAAGGGTGACCTCTTGCAACAGTTGGCTCAGCCCTTCTGGCGACTGAGTATCCGCCTCCAGAGCCAGGGCGTTCATGTCTTTCTGCAGTTGCCGGGCGCTGGCCAGCAGTCCCACTTTTACCTGCGCAACAGTTACCTGGGGATCGCGAACCCCAATGCTATCGTCCCCTTCTTCGGATCTGATCCCCGAGCGCAGCGTCTGCACCAAAAAGCTACCTGCCCCAACCAAGAGCAGCAGCGTCAGCAGGCCGCCACCCCCCCCTCCCCAGAAAAAGGGCACCAGCAGCGGAAAACCAAAGCCGCCTCCATAGCTGGGGTAGACAGGAGCTGAGTAGTGCGGGCCAATCGAGCGGGGGGCAGAGAACGTCGGAGACCGGAAAGATCCGCCGCCAATGCGACCGCCACTGCGTGCCCAAACAGCGCCTATGGGAGCCAGGGCCAAGGTCAAGGCCAGGGCAATGGCCAGCAGAGGCCGGCAGACGCGACCGATTCGTTTCAGCATGATCACAATGTTTTCGTCCATCACGGGGCTAGTCTTTCTTAATTCTACGCTTTCTCGTTGGCGGGAATAGGGGCGGAAACCGATCCCCCACCCGGCCATCTCACTTGTTCAATTCTTCTGTGTTGATTCTTTGTGTACTGAGCCGGCCAATGACCGTCAACCAATCGAGGCAGAGCCATGCTACGGTCTGGAAGGTTGCCAGGAGGAGGGCAAACAACAGCAATGCAAACTCAGGCTAACGTCCAAGCCGAGGAAAGAGAGCGGGCATCTTCTCCACCCCGTGCCCAGATTCGGCTGTTGGTGGTGGATATCGATGGCACGATTGCCGGGCCTTCCAACCAGGTTTCAGAGCCGGTTCGGGAGGCCATTCAGAAGGCCAAAGCAGCAGGGGTGCGAGTAGCCATCGCTACGGGTCGCATGCATCGTTCTGCCGAGCGGTTCCACTACGCGATTGGGGCCGATATGCCCCTATGCAGCTACCAGGGGGCTTTAATTCGGGATCCCGATAGCCAAAAGACCCTAAAGCACTGGAGCCTGGACTGGCCGCTGGCCGAGGAGTTGTTGCAAGCGTTGCAGGATCAGCCGGTGGGGGTTCACCTCTACATCGATGACCAGCTCTACTTACGGGAGCTGAGCCCTCTCAGTCAGGCCTATGCTGAGCGCTCTCAGGTGCCGTTCCAGATGTTCTCTTCCGCCCAATACGGACGAAGCCCCACCAAGATCCTGGCTGTTTCTGAGGATACCGAGTTCCTGCAGGAATTGCAGGGATCCCTGCGGCGGCGGTATTCCCCTGACCAGCTCTACCTCACCCGTTCAGAGCCGATTTTTCTCGAGGCTACCCATCCGGCGGTGAACAAGGGCAATGCCGTTCGTTTTTTGGCCGAGGAAATGCTGGGGTTGTCGGCGGAGCAGGTGATGGCCATTGGCGATGGCGACAACGACATTGAGATGCTGCGGTATGCGGGGATCGGGGTGGCGATGGGAAATGCCTCGCCTGCTCTGTTGCCCCATGCCGACTGGATCGCCCCTTCTGTAACAGAAGACGGGGTGGCGGCGGCCATCGAGACCTTTATCCTGGGCTAGGCAGGGATCCCATGCTGGGTCTGGCTTCTTCTCCCTTTCCTGAGGTCACCCTGCGTCCGGCGCAGCAACAGGCGTTGGCCTACCAATCGGGGCCGCTGGGGATCGCCGCCGTTCCGGGGAGCGGCAAGACCTTTATTCTGGAGCTGTTGATCGCCGATTTAATTCTCAATCGGGGGATCCCACCGGAGCGCATCGGGGTGTTCACCTACATGCGTTCGGCGCGGGGCAACTTGATCAGCCGCATCAATCAACGTTTGCAACGGGCGGGGTATCCGGATCGCTTTACCCAGGCCTTTACCCTGCATTCTTTGTCGTTGCGGGTGTTGCGGGAGGCCCCCAGCCGTTGGGAGGAGCTGTCTATTTTGGAGGGATACGAACAGGAGCGGTTGCTCAGCCGCCTGTGCCGCGCTTGGCTCGTCCGCCATACTCAGCTCTGGGAGCCGCTGATCCCCGGCGACAACAACCCGCAAAAGATCGCCCAAAACCGAGCCCAGTTCCGGCGCAGTTTCCAGCAGATGGTGCAGGTGGTCATCAGCAGGGCCAAGAATCTGCGCCTGGGGCCAGAAGTGATCCCCAGCGAGGGCTATCTGGGCTGGGCTGCTCCCATCTACGCCGGTTATCAAGCGGAATTGCGTCGCCTGGGCAAGTTAGACTACGACGACCTGGGCTGGCAAGCAGTGGATTTGATCGAGGGCAGTCCAGAGCTGCGGGAGCAGGTGCAGAACTGGTACGACTACCTGTTCGAGGATGAGGCCCAAGACAGTTCCCCCCTGCAGGAAGAGCTGCTGCGGCTGCTCAGCCAACGCACCGGCAACCTGGTGCGGGTGGGGGATCCCAACCAGAGCATCATGGGCACCTTTACCAGCGCCGAGCCGCGGCTGTTTCGCGCCTTTTGCCAGGCCAGTCCTCAGGTGGTGCTCTTGGATGAATCCAGCCGCAGCGCCCCCCAGATCATCGCTTTGGCCAACCGCCTGGTGGAGTGGGTGAATCAGCAGCACCCCATCCCGGCTTTGCGCACCGCTCTGGCCCCCCAGCCCATTCAACTGGCCACCTCCGGTGGCCAAAACCCCCCGGCCAGCGAGGGTGGTGTGGACTTTCTGCGGGTTGTCGGATCCCCGGAAGAGGAGCTGCAACAGGTGGCGCGGCAGGCCATTGCAGCCGCCCAAGCTTTTCCCGGCCAAACGGTGGCCATTCTGGTCACCACCAACGAGCTGGGGGGCAAAGCCCTCAGCTATCTCCAGGAAATGGGAGCGGAGCGGGTGATCGATCTGTTGCGGGGCAGTCCCAGTCAGCGGCGGGTGTTGTTGCAGCTCAAGGGAATCATCGACTGGTTTGCCCAGCCCACTGCCCCCACTCGCTTGGCTGCTGCTGTGGATTGCTTGGCGGATTGGGCGGGGATCCCACGTGCTGAACTGGGACCGATGTTGAGCTGGATCCGCGCCTCTCTGCCGGAGCGGCTGCTATTTCCCAACTTTGGTGAGGCTCCCGCTCTGCCCGATGGCCCGCCTTGGCAGAACTTGGGCAGGCTGCTGCGCACCCTTGCCGGTTGGCTCCGGGCCGGGCGCTCCCCTTGGCCGGAGGTGCTGAATGTGATCGTTCAAAGCCTCTACCGCAAGCCGGAAGAGCTGTTTGTGGGTCGCTATGTAATCGATCAGCTGGAGCAGGTGCTGGGATCCCTGCCCGAAACCGATTGGCAGGAGATCGCCCAAGAATTTCAAGTGATTCTGGATCACCGCCTCAACAACTTGCCTTCGGAGATCTTCGCCTTCGACCCCGAGCCGGGCAGCATCACTGTCACGACTCTGCATCGGGCCAAGGGGCTGGAATGGGATCAGGTGTTCATCCCCCAGGTGTCGGCCTACGAGTTTCCCACCCAGTACGGGGAGCGAACCCTGGGGCTGAAGTTTTTGGATGAAGTGGATATGCAGGCAGAGGCCCTGGCTCAGTTGCGACAGCTCAGCCCCAAAGGCGGCTGGGATCTGCAGGCCGACTCGGCCACCAAGCAAGCCTTTTTGGACTTGGCAGCGGAGCGGCTGCGGCTGCTGTATGTGGGCATCACCCGCAGCAAACGACGGCTCACCCTCTCGGTATCCAGCCAATCTCGCTTTGGCACAGAGCAGAGTTCATCTTTGGTGTTTCGGGTGTTAAGTCGCAGTTTTAGGGCCGGTTGACCGGGTGAGTCTCTCGTTCTTCATGGATTGGCAACCTGCTAGCATGGCTAAGCCCGATAGCGCTTGCGCGCCGCCTTGCGGCAATGGGGCAGTCTTTCAGAAGCTATGGATATTCTGCAATGCAACCTCGGCGTATTGCCCGCGAACTGGCCCTGCTGGGGGTCAATCAACTGCCAGCCACGGCGGCCAAACTGAGCGAAAAACAACTGGAGGACTTGCTGCTGGCAGCCATCCGCGCCCTGAGTGAAGAGACCCATGAAACCCTCTCCACAGCGGCGGCGGAAATCCAGCGCAGCGACCGTTTGTTGCACGAGAGCGATCCTCTATTGTTGGCCGATTCGGATCCCAAGGAAGAGGGTGGATCCCGCTCCGTCACCCTCCGCCTTCAGCAGGCCCAACGACACCTGCAGCGCCTGGAAATCACTCTGAAGGAGGCGGACGTTCCTGACCCCAATGCCTTACGGGGGGAATTGCTGGAGCTAATCCAGCAGGTGCAAGTGGCCCTCGGCAACGCCGGCCAAGCCTTAGAACACCTGGAACAGCGGCTGCACAGCGTCCGCCACATCTTGGATGAGGTTGTCCAGTTGTCCCAAAGAGCAGTCAACCGGGTGGGCGTTGCCCTGTCCATGCCGGAACTGTTGTACATTGCCCAATCCCAAGAAGTGCGCGCCTACGCTTTGCAACTGTTAACTGCCCTGCGAACCCACAAGGAGGCGATTGATGCTCGTTTGCAAAAGGCTTTGGTGGGTTGGCAATTGCAGCGGGTTGGTCGGATCGAACGAGATATCCTGCGCCTGGCGGTGGTGGAGATGGAAATACTGGCCAGCAGCCCCGTGAAGGTTGCCATCAACGAAGCTGTAGAATTGGCCAAAAAATACGGGGATCCTGAGGCCGCTGCTTTCGTCAACGGAGTGCTGCGACGGGTAGTGGACAGCCAGATGGAGACCCACCGGGGTCGGGATCCCTCCCTCCCTGGTTCTGGTTCCGGGGGCTGAGCAGATCACTGGGGATCTTCCTTGCCAGGATAAAAGTCGGGATCCATCACCTGCTCAAATGTGTAGGGACACTGGGCAGGCAGATCTGCTTCAGACAATGGTGTTTCTCTCACCACCAACAGGATCCCGTCCTGGTGAGCCTCTTGCAGGGCTGCCGAAAGATCGGGCTTGAGGCTGGGACTGTCTTTGAGCAATCGCTGGATCTGGCGGCGTTGTTCAGTAATCGTTGCCCGCCAACTTTTGCCTCGCAGGTGGGGTTGCAATTGCCACTTCAGCAAATGCCCTACCAGGATCCCCAGCCGGTGCAGCAATTCCCGGCGTTCTTGCCTGCCCAAAGCCTCGATTTCCTCCACCAAGTTGGCGATATCCAGTTGATCCCACTGCCCCGATTTCAGCAGTGCGGCTTGCTTTTGCGTCCAGGCATAGAAGTCGTACTCGTAAAGTTGCATGCTTCATTGCCTAACTGGGCACTGGCCAAGGAGATCTTACTGACCCCGAACTACCCCTTTTTACCTTGAGCTCATTGATTTCCCGGACTAGGCCAAGCCCAGGAATGCTTGCGGAAAGCGGGTTTTGCCGGTTGGTTGGGGAAAGCGGGCGATGAGACTCGAACTCACGACATCCAGCTTGGGAAGCTAGCGTTCTACCACTGAACTACGCCCGCGTAAATCAATCTCAAGTTTAGCAAGCTGAAACCCTTGCTGAATCTAACCTATCACGTTCCCGACCCCTTGAGTAGGTGGGGAGTTGGGGGGGGGCATATTTTGCCCGCAATTTGACCAGCAGGGAATGACGTCGAGAGACAAAGCTATCGTGCATGCTGGGGCAGGGCGAGAGTGGGTTAATCATCTTTCACATGGGATCCCTGGTACAACTGAGGCAGTATTCTGTCTGCGGCCTATGTCCAGCATCCTCCTGCTCTCCGGTAGTCCCAGCACTCCTTCTCGCTCAGAAGCCGTTTTACATCACGCTGCCGGGATCCTGTCCGATCTGGGATTGACCACTCAGTTTGTTTCGGTGCGGGATTTGCCCCCAGAGGATCTGGCACTGGCCAAGTTCGATAGCCCTCAACTCAAGGCAATTCAGCAAAAGGTGGCCCAAGCTACCGGGATCGTCATCTCTGCTCCCGTTTACAAAGCCTCCTATCCAGGTGTGTTGAAGGCACTGCTGGATTTGCTGGATCAAGACGCCTTTACCGGTAAAGTGATTCTCCCCATTGCCACCGGGGGAACCCTGGCCCATCTGCTGTCCATCGACTTTGCGATGAAACCTGTGCTGGCGGTGATGGGGGCAACCCACATCCTGAGAGGGGTTTATATCCTGAGTTCTCAAATTCAGTTGGACGCTGCCGGAACACTACAGCTAGAGGCCGACATCGAGGAACGTCTGCGAGCAGGGCTGCAGGCACTTGCGCAGGCGGTGAAATAGAAGAAATCAGAATTTTGCGGAGACTGGCCGAATACGGGATTGGTGCCCTGGGCCCGGAACCGGTTGCGGCAATCTATTCCGAAAAGTGCATAGGTGATTGCCCAGTCAGGCCCGAGAAGCCGCGGAAGAGCCGACGGCAAGGGATCCCTTTTGCGGGTATGGCCGGATTAAATTTCTATAAATCCCCCAAAAAACCTGCAAAACCGTAAGTTATGATACAGACATAGGATAAATCGTTCATCTCTGCAGTTGGCTCACCAGTGGCCTGGAGCTGTGCAGAGACGGAAGTAGGGGTCTTCCCGAAGGAACGCGCCTCAACTGAATCGCGCCACTCTTTCCGTGGCGTAGGGCCCAACGACAACAAACTCAACCCTTCGTTGATGGAGGCGATATATGAAACTCTCTTTCCGTGGCAACACCTTTGACTACGTTCCTGCGCATACTCAGCTCAGCGATGAGGAGTTGCAGGCTCAGTATCGCGGTCAAGCCTTCTGTGTGCACCACACCAGCAAGAAAGCGATGCCTCACCCTCATCAGCCCCTGACCTACCGGGGCGTAAGCTACTGAGGTGAATACTGTTTGCCCTTGTAGGTGAGGTGGGGATCCTCTGGAGATCTCCATAGAGATTCGGAAAAGACCGAGCGGCCCCGTTTGGGGTCGTTTTTTGAGGCAAAGCAACACCCCCAGAAGGAGCAGCACCCGTTCCACCTGAGAAGCAAGTAGATGGGTCTGGGCCTGCCGAGTTGAGTTTGAACGAGTTGAGTTTGAAATGGGAGCGATGCCGAGACAGGGTGCGCTAAGATGCGGTTCCAAGCGATAATGGCCTTAGCAACTTGCCCTACAGGGATCCGCTGCGATGGAAGCGTTTTTCGAGTTTCTCTGGTCGGCTTCGGCCATCTTGCTGGTGATCTTGGTGCTGCTGCACAGCCCTAAGGGGGATGGGTTGGCGGGCATTGGCGGGCAGGCCCAGCTGTTCTCCAGCTCCAAGAGTGCTGAGCAAAACCTCAACCGCATCACCTGGACGGTAGCGACCCTTTTCCTCTCCATCAGCGTGGTGTTGGGGGCGGGCTGGCTCTCGGCAGCCACAGGGCCATAGGGATCCCTTTCCGTGTTGGCGATTTACCTGCATGGATTCGGCTCTGGGCCGCAGTCGGCCAAGGCAACTTTCTTTCGGCAGCGGCTGCAGCAGGTGGGGATCCCTGTTCAGGTGCCTGATCTGAACCAGGACAATTTTGCCCAGCTCACCTTGACCCGCCAGATCCAGCAGGTTTCCAGCCAGCTTGCCGAGATGAACTACCCCCCTGTCACCCTCATCGGCTCTAGCTTGGGGGGCCTGGTGGCTGCTTGGGTTGCCGAACGACAACCTTGCGTGCAGCGCTTGGTGCTCTTGGCGCCGGCCTTTGGCTTTTTAGGCCATTGGCTGCCGCGGCTGGGGGCAGAGGCGGTGGAGACTTGGCAGCGAACCGGACAACTCATGGTGTTTCACTACGGAGAAGGCCGCCCTCTCCCTTTGGAGTACGGCTTTGTCGCCGATGCCCAGCGCTACCCGGATGGGGGGTTACGACGGCCTGTGCCCACCCTAATTGTGCACGGGATCCAAGACGACACCATCCCCATTCAAGCCAGTCGAGACTATGTGGCCCGTCGCCCCTGGGCCCAACTGGTGGCGGTGGAGAGTGACCACGCCCTGACGGATGTGTTGGATCCCATCTGGCAGATCACCAGCCGCTTCTGCGGGTGGGGGATGGAGACGGGGCAGTAGGGTTGTTAAGAGGATCCCTGTCCCGTGCTTGCCCATTCGCGAAAGCGTCGCGTAGCGATAATGTCTATGCAATCCAAAGTGCTGTGCCTACAACAGGGGAAGGCTGACGTGACTGCCGGCTTGCTCTTCGATATGGACGGGGTGATTGTGGATTCGGAACCAATCCATGCCCGCGCCGGGGCCATTGCCCTGCAACGCTGCCACCTATCCCTGGATTTGGCCCCCATCTCCCTGCAGTTCAAGGGGCGCACCGACCGCGACATGTTCGAGTACCTTGTCCAACACCAGACGGACACCCCACCTGCAGAACGGCCCCTGCTGGTGCAGCGCTTGATCGAGGAAAAGGCCAAGGCTTTTGGCGAGCTGCTGGCAGAGGTACCCCTGGTGCCGGGGGTGCTGGAGTTTTTGGCGGCCAGCCGCCAGCGCTTTTCTGCCCTGGCCGTCACCACTTCGGCCATCCGCCGGGATCAAGCGCAGATTTTCCAGCGCTTCGACCTGCACCGCTGGTTTGACGCGGTGATTACCGCCGAAGACATTCAGCGGGCCAAGCCCGACCCAGAGCCTTACCTGAAAACGGCTGCCGCTGTGGGGTTGGATCCGGCGTTGTGTTGGGTGATTGAAGATTCTACCCATGGGATCCGCGCCGCTAAGGGGGCTGGCTGTTTTGCGGTGGGCCTCACCACGGCTTTCACCGCCGAGGAACTGCGCCACGCCGGGGCAGATGTGGTGGTGGACAGCTTTGCGGAGTTGGCCGCACTCCTGTTCGCGAGAGCGTCGCGTAGCGATAACCTGCCTGTGTAGGGAGCCCAGCCCATTCGCGAGAGCGTCGCGTAGCGATATGCCAGCACCCACTTTTTTGCGGCAGGCCCTGGATCGCTATCCGTTTGCTTCGCGGCGACGGGTGGTGATGGGCAGACAGGGATCCGTGGCCACCAGCCAACCTTTGGCGGCAATGGCGGGCATGGAGATGTTCTGGGCGGGCGGCAATGCTGTGGATGCAGCCGTGGCAATGGCGGTGGCTTTGACGGTGGTGGAGCCAACCTCCAATGGCATTGGCGGCGATGCCTTTGCTCTGGTGTGGGAGGGGGGGGAGGAGGGTCAGCTGTACGGGTTGAATGCTTCCGGTCGCAGCCCAGCCGCCCTGACGCCGGAGCGGTACCGGGACCATGGGCGGATCCCCCCCTACGATTGGTTAGCGGTGACGGTGCCGGGGGCAGTTTCCGCTTGGCAGACCTTGCACCGGCGCTGGGGAAAGCTGCCGTTCGAGCGTCTGTTTGTGCCTGCCCTTCGTCTGGCGCAAGAGGGATTTCCGGTCTCTCCCCGGGTGGCCCAACTGTGGCAGGCGGCGGAGTCCATCTATTTGCCCCTGCCAGATCCCCGCCACGACGCCTTCAAGGCCGTTTTCTTTCCCCAAGGGCGTGCCCCACGGGCTGGGGAGCGCTGGAGCAGCCCCCTGCATGCCCAAACCCTGAAGGCCATTGCCCACAGCGGGGGTGAGAGTTTTTACCGGGGGGAGCTGGCGGAGAAGTTGCTGGCTTTCTCGGAAGCTAGCGGCGGCTTTCTTTCCCCCGCTGACTTGGCCCAGCACCAGGCCGATTGGGTGGAACCCATCCATACAGATTACCGCGGCTACACCGTCTGGGAGATCCCCCCCAACGGGCAGGGCATTGCCGCTTTGATGGCGCTCAACCTTTTGGAGGGTTTTGAGCTGGGTCGGATCTCCTACGATGCCGGCGAGCGCTATCACCTGCAGATTGAGGCAATGAAGCTGGCCTTTGCCGATGTGAGCCGACAGGTGGCGGATCCGGAGTATGTGCGGGTCAGTCCTGCCCAGATGCTGGATAAGGCTTATGCACAGCGGCGGCGGCAGTTGATCGGGAGGGAGGCGATCCCCCTGGCCCAGCCAGGGCTGCCGGAGGGGGGAACGGTTTACCTGGCTGCAGCTGATGGTGAGTTGATGGTGTCTTTGATTCAGTCGAATTTCGATGGCTTCGGCAGTGGTCTGCTGGTTCCGGGCACGGGCATTGCTCTCCACAACCGCGGCACGGGTTTCACCCTGGAGCCCGGCCATCCCAACCAGGTGGGCCCCCGCAAGCGCCCCTACCACACGATCATCCCCGCTTTTCTATCCAGAGAAGGGATCCCCCTCGGCCCTTTTGGTGTCATGGGGGGGGCAATGCAGCCCCAAGGCCATGTGCAGGTGGTGGTGAATTTGGTGGATTACGGCCTGAACCCCCAGGCGGCTCTGGATGCGCCCCGCTGGCGAGTGCTGTTGGATCAAGGGATCCCGCAGGTGGCGCTGGAGAGCACGGTGCCGCCCCAGGTGGTGCGCGAACTCTCCGCCCGCGGCCATGCGGTGCAGGTGGTGGAGGCAGAAGAGGATTACGGTCTTTTTGGCCGGGGACAGATCCTCTTGCGGGATGGGGATCACTTCATTGCGGCTTCCGAACCCCGTGCCGATGGCCTAGCCCTGGCGTGGTAGAGTGCCTAGCTCATCACCATGCCACCATCGATGGCAAAAACCTGTCCCGTGATGTAGGCCGCCGCCGGATCTGCCGCCAAAAAACGCACCAGCCCCGCCACTTCTGCCGGGGATCCCAGTCGCCCCAGGGGGATCTGCGCCAAAATCGGGCCAGGATCCAGTTTTTCGGTCATTTGGGTGGTGATGAACCCCGGTGCCACGGCGTTGACGGTGATGTTGCGGCTGGCCAGCTCGCGAGCTGCTGTCTTGGTGAGGCCCACCACCCCTGCTTTGGCGGCGCTGTAGTTGGCCTGGCCGGCATTGCCCACCAAGCCCACCACCGAGGTGATGTTGATGATGCGCCCCTGGCGCTGCTTCACCATGATCTTGGCGGCTGCCTTCAGGCAGAGAAAGACCCCCGTCAGGTTGAGATCCAGCACCGCCTGCCAATCTTCTGGCTTCATGCGCAGCAGCAGGGTGTCGCGGGCCATGCCGGCATTGTTCACCAGCACATCCACCCGACCCCACCGCTCCATCACCTGGGCAAACAGGCTCTCCACCGCCTCTGGGCAAGACACATCGGCGGCCACAGGGATCCCTTCTCCCCCCAGGGCCGCGATCTCCTCCACCAGGGACTCGGCTTCGGCAGCGGAGCGGGCGTAGTTGATCGCCACTTTTGCTCCAATGGCCCCCAGGTGCAGGGCAATCGCCCGGCCAATGCCCCGGCTGGCTCCGGTGACCACAGCCACCCGGTCTTGGAGGGAAGGCAAAGGGAGAAGCTCAGACATAAGCGGCAGGTTCCTCGTGATTCGGACAGCGTGATTAGGACAGCCGCAACAGTATAGGATGCTTTGGGGCCGTCTGGCTGCCACGGACTTCCCGGCAACCGCCTGCGCCATGTCCGTCCTAACCGCCGATGGCCTCGGCAGGAGGGATCCCGTGGTTCCAAGCGGCCACCCTGACGGCAAGATTTGTTGCTGGAGGGATTCGCATGGCACAAAAGTGCAGGAGCTTTGGGCGTTGCACCAATGGGTGAGCAGAGCCAGATTAAGATCAGAAGCTGGGCCCCATCGCGTCAGCGGGCCGTAGGCCTTGCAGAGGAACTGTCCATGCAAGTGGAGTTTCGCGAGTGCGATCCGGGAAATCTGTGGATCTGGTTTGAGTTTGCCGAGCCGCCGGTCGAAGCTGAGCTGGAGTACCTCAACGAGGTGCTGGAGTCGTGGTACGTGCTGGGCAAACTGGGCGGATTTAACGCCGAGCGCCTGGTGGCCCAAGAGGCCGAGGTGGATCTGAGCTATCTGGAGTATCCCAACGAATCGGATCCCTTGCCTTCCCTAATGCACAACATGGGATCCCTGGAAGAGAAGGACAACTGGGCCCGCTGCTGGTTTGATCTGGGCACCGCCGATGCGATGGCGCTGGATGTGTTGATCAACGCCCTGCGCACCCTCAGCCTGGAATACATCGGCCTCAGCCGCGTGATTATCGGCGGGCAAAATGAGGATTGGCCAACGGCGGATCCGGAGGAGATGGATGACATGGATGACTACGATCTAAACGGCTATGTGCGGGATCACAGGGAGGAGGAAGGAGGGCTGGAATAGCTACTCCAAGTAGCCCAGCTCCTGCATCTGCCGCACCAAGTCGGCATCGCTTTCCACATTCACCTTGCGAGGAGCCGTGCTAGGCCGCCGGGACTCTGCCCAGCTCACCCAGGCTCTCAGCCCATGCTGTAGGCGAGCCAGCCAAGCCTGGGGCCAGCCGGTCTCCACCGCCGACCCGTCGTGACAGCGCTGCGGGTCCACATCAGGCAGAGAGGAGACAGGATCCCCGTTGCCGACCCAAAGCAGATCCCGCAGCTCCGCCGGATCCTGCTCCAGGTTGTAGAGGCTGGGGCGATCCCCCGTTTGGATGAGCTTGGTCATCCCCTCATAAAGGGCACGGCGGATGTCGTAACAGGCACGCGCCCGCAGCAGGCTGTCGTTACGGCTTTCCATAGCCCGAATGAGGAGGTGGGGCGGGAAGGCTTCGCTGAGCACTGTTCCCTGCTCGGGATCTTCCCCTGCCAAGGTGCGGGCCAAGCTGAGGCGGGCGACCTCGCGGCGGAGCTTGAGGCTGACACAGGGGGCACCGTTGGGGGAAAGGTTGGGGCTAAAGCCGGCAGCTTCCAGGAGGGTATGGAAGAGGCGGCGGGTGGAAACGGGGGTGGCAATGCGTTTTCCTGCCGGGAAGTGGCCGGGATAGCGCAGGATGAGGGGCACGCGGATCAGCTCTTCGTAGACCACAAAGGCGTGGCCGACGAAGTCGTGTTCTCCCAGGCCTTCGCCGTGATCGGCGACGATGGCCACCAGCGTGTTCTGCTCCAGGCCGGTGTGGCGCAGGGTGTCGAAGACGGATCCCAGTAGGTGATCTTGGTAGGCCACCTCAGCATCGTAGATATCCCGCAGCACCTGCGCTTGCAGTGGAGAAAGGGGCTGCGGCAGGGGCGCCATCCAGCGGTAGGGCTGGGCGTTGTATTGGCGCAAAAAGTCGCGGGCCTCGCGGTTGCTTTTGAAATAGGGGGCGTATTTCTGCACAAAGGGCTCCGGCGGCCAGTAGGGCAGATGGGGCTCCATCAGGTTGACAAAGCAAAAGAAGGGCCGTGCTCCGGGATCCGACCGGCGGCGGGCCATCTGCTGCAGGTAGCGGTTGAGGTCGGCAATCGAGGCGGCGGTGTTGCCTTTGAAGTTGAGCAGGCGGGTCCAGAGGGAGGCAAACCAGGGGTGCAGCGCCAGCTGGAAGAGGGTGTCGGAGCGGGCAAAGGCGTTTTGCACCGGGTAGGAGAGCCGACGCCAAAATTGGGTGTAGGCGGCCAGCCAGCGGTTTAGGGGGGCGGGCAAGGGGGTGCCTTCGGGGGGGCGGGTGGGCAGAGCGCCACCGTAGTTGTAAAAGGTTTCAAAGCCGCGCCGCAAGCCGTTTTTCAGGATCCCCACCAGAGGGTTGTTGCAAAAGCCCACAGTGGTATAGCCGCTCAGCTGCAACAGCTCTGCCAGGGTGGGCAAGGCGGGGCTCAGCTCCAGATCTGCTTGGACAGTCTGGTGGGTGCTGGGATATTCCCCCGTAAACAGGGAAGCGTGGGAGGGGATGGTCCATTGGGCAGGGGCGATGGCCCGCTCGAAGAGGGTGGATTCGGCAGCCAGCCGATCCAGGTTGGGGCTGGTGGGCAGTTGGCGGGCACGCTCCGCTTCCGACCAGTAGCAGGAGAGACGATCTGCCCGCTGGGTATCCAGCACGATCAGCAGGATGTTGGGGCGTTCTACGGCAGCAGCGCCGGCCCTTGCGGGGGAATGTCCTGTTTGCGTCAGCGAGACGGAGTCCTTAAAACTCACCACAACCCACCTGATACGTTTCTTAAAGTATCCCTATCCTGCCATGCTCTCGGCCAGCTTTCTGCTTCCCCCACCGCCTCCTCAGGGCAAAGTGAGCTGGGTTTGGCTGTTGCCTTGGATCCGAGCAGTGTTGGCCTGCCAATCCAGGATCCCTTGGTTGCCTCTGACAGTCAAAGCCTGGCCGGGCTGGCGGTAGCGCACGTTGCCCTGGGCCTGCAACTGGGTGGAGCCGATGCGCCAGCGGATCTCCTGGGCCTGCAGCTCTTGACCGGTTTGCTCGGCTTTGGCTTGCCCGTTGCCCAATATGCGCAACTCGGTTAGAGGCAGGGGAGCCCGCAACTGCTCGCCCCTGAGGCGCAAAGCTTGTAAGGGAGCGTAAACCTCTACAGACCCTACTGCCTGCACTTCCCCGACGCCAAATTGCCACAGAAAACGGCTGGCGGCCAGCTCCAGATCCGGATCCCGGTACTCTGCCCGCACCGGCTGAGTGGGATCCCAGTTCTCCAACTGCATCTGGGCTTGGCCAAAATCAACGAGCAGCCGATCCCCCCACAGGGATCCCTGGCCCTCCAACAGCTCCACTTTCACCTGGCCCTCGGCTTGGAGGCGGCGCTGTTCCGGCAGCCATTCCACCCGTTGGGCCTGCAGACGCAGATTATCCCGCTCTGATTCCACCTTGACTTGACCCGTCAATTCCAGCCGTCGTTCGCCGGGGTACGCGGATCCTCGCTCGGCGCGGGTGCGGATGGCGCGGTTGTCTTCGTCGAAGAATTCCCCCTGAACGGCCTGCAAATGGGCGGATCCCAACTGCACAGGAGTGGCGCTGCCTTCGGAGGGGGGCTCGTATTCGGCCAGGCGAGCCTGTAAGCGCCAAAGAATGCCGCCGTCGGGCCTGGCTTGGGTGAGGGTGATGTCTTCGTAGATTAACTGGGGAGTGGGAATGGGATCCGCAGGTGTGGGATCCCTGTCTGGGGATGGCTCCAGCGCTCCGCAGGCAAGGCTCAACAGGGCCAAAGCTGCCAGGGAGCTGAGGATGGACAAAGACCTGGACTGCATGGATCTTCTTCCTTGTGGGCGCTCTCCCCTACCCTAGCTTTCTTAGGACTCCGTCCCGCTGGCGCGATCAGCCGTATCCTTCCGCTGTGCCGGACGGGATCCCGCTCTCGGCAAACCCGTGGCATCATCAGGGCAAGGGGTTTTCGGGGGCAAGCGTGACCCAACTGTTGCAACTTTTCATTTACGGCCTCGTCTTGGGCAGCATCTATGCTCTGGGGGCAATTGGGGTATCCCTCACGTTTGGCATTTTGCGCTTTGCCAACTTTGCCCACGGGGATCTGATGACCCTGGGGGCCTACTTCGGCCTGACATTTGTTGGGTTGGGTTGGCCAATTGGGGTCAGCCTGCTCCCGGCAGCTTTGGCCACGGTACTTTGTGCAGTTGGGATCGACCAACTCATTTATCGCCGCCTGCGCCGGGAGGCACCAGTGATCTTGCTCATTTCTTCTTTTGGCACCGCCCTGATTCTGCGCAGCCTGGTGCAGATCATCTGGGGGCCCAACAATCAGGTGTACCGCAGCGGGATCCAGTTGCCGTGGCGGCTTGGGGAGCTGCGCATTAAGCCCGATTGGGCGGTAATCCTGGCGGGAACAGCCCTGTTGGTGGTGGCCCTGCATCTCTTCTTACAACGCACGCGGGTGGGCAAAGCGATGCGGGCCATGGCCGACAATTTTGAGCTGGCCAAGATTACCGGCATTGATACAGAGCGGATCGTCCTCTGGACTTGGGCCATTGGCGCAGCCTTGGCCTGTGCAGCAGGTGTGTTCCTGGGCATGGATACCCGTCTGCACCCCACCATGGGCTGGCGGCTATTGCTGCCCATTTTTGCAGCGGCCATTCTCGGCGGCATTGGTCGCCCTTACGGGGCCATTGCCGGAGGGCTGGTGATTGGCCTGGCGGAAGAATTCTCGACCTTGGTGATCAACCCGGCCTATAAAACCGGGGTGGCCTTCGCCATATTGGTATTGCTGCTGATCTTCCGACCCACGGGATTGCTGGGATCCCCGGGTAGGGGGGATGTCTGATGTTGAGCTACGGCATTTTCTTTTTGATTTTGGTGGGGATCTACGGCGTGCTGGTGCTGGGCCTCAATGTCCAGTGGGGCTACGCCGGCATGTTCAACATCGGGGTGGGGGCTTTTTTTGCCGTGGGAGCCTATGCCAGCGCCATTGTAACCACACCCCCAAGTGCCGAGCATTTGGGCGGCTTCAATCTACCCTTTTGGGTGGGTTTTGCCGTGGCTGTGGCTGTCGCCGGGGCGATTGCCTTTTTGATCGGCTTGATTACCCTGAAGCTGCGTTCCGACTACTTGGCCATCGCCACCATCGGCATTGCTGAGATCATCAGCCAAATCCTGAGAAATGAGGGCTGGCTGACCAATGGCGTACGGGGAATTACCCGCATTCCACGACCCTTTCGCGGCTGGATCCCAGGTCAGGATACCCTTCTCTACTTGGGCTTGGTGCTGGTCATTTTGGCGGTGATCTATTGGGCTGCGGAGCGGGCCTATCGCTCCCCCTGGGGGCGGGTGCTGCGGGCCATTCGCGAGGATGAACCGGCAACCATGGCCGCCGGCAAAGATGTGCTCCAGTTTCGCCTGCAGGCGTTTGTGCTGGGATCCATGCTCATGGGGTTGGCGGGGGCCCTCTACGCCCATTTTGTCAATTTCATCAGCCCAGAAGCCTTTCAACCGGAGTTTGCCACCTTCATCGTTTGGGTGATGTTGATCGCAGGGGGCAGTGGCAACAATCGCGGCGCCTTGCTGGGAGCGCTGGTGATTTGGGGGGTGTGGTCGGGCAGCGAGTGGCTCACCAACCGTCTGCCGCCCCAATGGGCCACCCGAGCCGGCCCTCTGCGTATTCTGTTGATTGGGATCCTGCTCCAGGTGATTCTTCTGACGCGCTCTCAAGGATTGCTGCCTGAACGTCCGCCCAAGCCCGTTTTGGGCCCTTCCCCTTCGCCTCAGCAGAACCCAGCAGGATAGGATTGGGTCGGCTCCAGCCGTTGTTGACGTGTTTGAGACAACCCAGCCCTCTGCCGCCATGACTCCGCGCCCCAAGGAAACCGACCCTTCCTGGCCACCTTGCAACCCTGACACGACGGGCTGCCCCCCTGATGCCGGACAACCAGGGATCCGGACTACACCCATCCAAGAGGGCTATGCTCTGCCGGAGCAGTATTTCAACCGGGAGCTGAGCTGGATTGAATTCAATGCCCGGGTTTTGCACGAGGCCCTGGATGAGCGCACACCGCTGCTGGAGCGGCTGAAGTTTCTGGCCATCTTTGAGAGCAACCTGGACGAATTTTTCATGGTGCGGGTGGCGGTGATCCGTCGTCAGTTGGAAACGGGCGTGTTGGTGCTAACCCCGGATGGCCTTACACCGCAGCAGCAGTTGCAGCAGATCTCGAGCCACCTGCGCCCCCTGATTCGAAAATTGCACACTTGCTTCCGGCAGGAACTGGTGCCCAAGCTGGCGGAACAGGGCATTCACATCCGCGATTTTTCCGAGCTGGCCGAGTCGGAACGGCAGGAGCTGCGGGACTACTTTGAGAGGCGTTTGTTTCCAGTGCTCACCCCCTTGGCGGTGGATCCAGGCCATCCTTTTCCCTACATCTCCAACCTCAGCCTCAGCTTGGCGGTGGTGGTGCGGGATCCAGAGACTGGCAAGGAGCATTTTGCTCGCGTGAAGGTGCCCAACACCTTGCCCCGCTTTGTGCCGCTGCGGGATGGGGTGAGCTTTGTGCCGCTGGATCAGGTGATTGCCCACCATCTGGAAGCGCTGTTTGTCGGCATGCAGGTGCTGGAGTACTACCCCTTCCGCATCACCCGGGATGCCGATCTGGAAATCCAAGAGGACGAGGCTGACGATCTGCTGGCTGCCATTCAAGAAGAGCTGCGCAAGCGCCGCTTCGGCTCAGTGGTGCGCATGGAGATTGCCAGCCAAACTCCGGCAGCCATCCGACAACGGCTCAGCGAAGAGATGCGCCTCAACAGTGACTCGGTGTACGAAGTGGATGGCCTCTTGAGTATGGGGGGGGTGATGGCGTTTCTCAGCCTGGATCGGCCCGATTTGAAGGATCCCCCTTGGGGGCCGGTCACCCCGCCCCGCCTGCGCACTGCCTCGGTCAGCGATGAGCCGGTGGATATCTTTGCCGTCATCCGGGAAGGGGATCTGTTGGTGCATCACCCCTACGATTCCTTCGCCGCCAGCGTGGAGCGGTTTTTGGAGGAGGCCGCCAACGATCCGCAGGTGCTCACCATTAAGCAAACCCTCTACCGCACCTCCGGCGACTCGACGGTGGTGAAATCCCTCATTCAGGCCGCCGAAAACGGCAAGCAGGTGGCCGCTCTGGTGGAGCTCAAAGCCCGTTTCGACGAAGAAAACAACATCCTCTGGGCCAAAAAGCTGGAGAAAGCCGGGGTCCACGTGGCCTACGGCCTGCCGGGGCTGAAAATCCACTGCAAACTGGCTTTGGTGGTGCGGGAAGAGGAGGGATCCCTGCGCCGCTACGTCCACATCGGTACCGGCAACTACAACCCCAAAACTGCCCGTATCTATACCGACCTAGGGCTGTTCACTTGCGATGAGACCCTCTGCAACGATGTTACGGAATTGTTCAACCTACTGACGGGCTACTCACGGCAACGGCAATTCCGCAAGCTCTTGGTGGCCCCCAGAACCCTACGCCAAGGCATGGAAGCCCTGATCCGCCGCGAGATGCGCCATGCCCAAGCAGGGGGCCAGGGGCGTATCATCGTCAAGATCAACTCTCTCACCGACCCGGAAATGATCCGGCTGCTCTACGAGGCCAGCCAAGCCGGGGTGGAGATCGATCTCATTGTGCGCGGCATGTGCTGCCTCAAGCCCGGGATCCCCGGCCTAAGCGAACGCATCCGCGTGATCAGCATCATCGGGCGCTTCCTGGAGCACTCCCGCATCTTCTACTTCTACAATGGCGGCCAGGAAGAGTACTTCATCGGCAGTGCCGACTACATGACCCGCAACCTGGATCGGCGCGTTGAGGTGGTTACCCCTGTGGAGGATCCCGCGTTGCAGCGGGAGCTCAAGGCAATCTTGGACATCTGCCTGACGGACAACCGGCAGGCCTGGGAGTTGCGCCCTGATGGCACCTACGTGCAGCGACAACCCAAGCCAGGAGAGCCTGTGCGCTCCACCCACCAACGCCTGATGGAGCGGGCCGCCAGCCGCATTTAGCAGGATGACTCTCACTGCTAACCTCTCTCTCAGAGGGATAGAGGAGCAGCCTCGCCGCTATCGGGAATGGCCACCAAAGCTCAGGATCCGGTGGTCTTGGCGGCCTCGGCCTCTTCCTCGCCCAGCGCAATTACCCGTTCCGTGGCCTGCAACGAAGACTGCAAGCTCTCCAACTTTTCCCGGCTGGCGCGGTTCAGCCACGACTCGATTGCATTCACCAAGAGCTGATCCACAGAGAACCAGCCGCCCCCATTCACCGCAAAGGCCAAGAAGATCGCTGCGTAAATGGCCGACAGCTCCAGATAGGGAACGCTGAAGCCGGCCACCTTAATGTGATGGAACATGGCCACTGCCATCGTGGCGAACAAACCCAACGCTGCCCCGCGGGTCAACAAACCCAGCGCCACCATGGGGGCTGCAATCAGCTCGGTATAGGCGGCTACATAAGCAAAAAAGATCGGGAAGGGCAACCCGATCACTTCTACATAAGCCGTCGCAAACCCTTCAATATCTGCCAGCTTGTCAAGGCCGTTGTGAATCATGAATAGCCCTGCCACCACCCGCAAAACGGTCCACGCCACTTGAGACCAGCGCGGAGTTACGCTGTCGTGACGCAAAGCTGAGGCGAGTAGCACGGGAAACTGCTGAGAGGGTGCCATAGGATAAAACCTGCGATGCAAAGATGAGCAAAGATTCTAACTTATTGTAACGATTCTAAATTTCTGTAACAAGATGGGGTTCAGCTAGAAATCGCAGGAGCCCCGCACTGTACCCGTAGGGTCAGTGTCGGGAGGAATGCGGAAGTTAT
>NZ_JANSIL010000106.1:0-22131 GCF_047462015.1 Synechococcus sp. R5-13
CGCGGGGAACTAGGGTGAAGCGGAACCGGCGGTCCCACACCGTCGGATCCCTTGGTGTGTGTGAGGTTAAGCCCTATGGTTAGCCAGCCTTTGAACGCAGGTCTTGATCGTCCCAAAAGCCCTCGTCGCCACAGACAGCCTTCTGCTCTGAGCCGACCCCTCTCCGGTACAGTTCAGGCCAGCCGCACCCAACCTTTGAATTTGAAGTTGAAATCAGCCCATCCTCGCAGCCAACATTCGGCTTGGGCAGAACACCTAGCTTGGTGGAAGCAGATCTCCACAGGGATGGCTATCCTCTCTGGGGTTTCAGTGTTAAGCCTTTACAGTTGGACTGTGCATACCCAAAGCCGGTGGAGCCAGCGTTACCAGGTGTGGCAGCAGATGCAGCGCAACGAACGACAGTTTCTGCTGACTCAAGAATCCATTGCCAATTCTCTCCGGGAAATTGCCGACCGCTCCGAAATGGTGCCGCTGGTACCGGATCGGATGATCGAGGTGCCGATTGCCTCTCCCAGCCAAGTTGAGCCGGATCCAGCCCACCAGGCAACGGCTTTGCCAGAAATCGAAAAAGCCCCTCTTTTCTATCCGGTTGGGTACTAATTCATACGGATCCCGCCCATGACGGCTAGGCCAGCGTCCCCATCTTGCTTTCCCAAAAGCTGTGGGTCTTGTGAAGTCTCAGCGTATCTCTGTTCTCTAAAAGGCTAAGGGATCCCTGGGCCTCAGGATCTGGAATAGTAGTGGGCTACTCTTTAACTGCTTACAAAGCAAAGAAGAAGTCTGGCCCAGGTTTTCTAAGTTGGTGGGATGTGGCCCATCCAAAGCCCTGGGATTGCCGTTGGGATCCTGTTCACCCCTGGAGATGACATCCCCCCTGGCAGGATAGGAACTCCAGAGCAGGGGATGTATGATGCCTAGCACGGCTTTTTCGGAGCAATCGCAGAGAAAGCTGTACCGACAGGTTGTCCTGGGGATCAGCCAGGGCATGTAAAGGGGAAAGTCCGGTGCAAATCCGGCGCTGTGCCGCAACTGTGATGGGCTTGGGCTAGACCCATGCCCTCAGTCAGGATGCCCGCCTGCGGTTCTGGCTCGCATTTCTTCCGCGTCGCACGGAATCAGGAGCTTCAAGAAAGAAAATGAATCCCATTCTAGGTCTCAGCCTGGCGCTGGGGGGTCTTGTTTTGGGGATCCCAGCGTGGGCGCAGCCGGCAGCTTCCCCGCCCTCAGCTCAAGAGGTTTTGGAAACCGGTGTTAGCGCCGAGATTTTAAATCAACCCGTCACCACACCTTTTCGTCGCCCCGGCTTGCTGCGGGATTCTTCCCGCCCGGTTTACGTCGTTACCCGCCAGCAAATTCGAGAGCAAGGGGCAAGAACCGTTCAGGAGGCCCTGCGCTACCTGCCCGGGATCCTCAGCGACGGCACGGCGGGAACCCAGTTGGGAGCCCTTAGCTCCCAGTTTATGCGGGGAGGACGAACGGCCCAGGTGTTGGTGCTCTTGGATGGCCGCCCCATTAACGACCTGGGCTTTTTTGGCGGGTTCGATCTGTCTCAGATCACTACAGATGTGGTCGAGCGTATTGAGATCTCTCCAGGTGGGGGCTCCACCTTATACGGCTCCGATGCCGTTGGCGGGGTCATCAACATCGTGACGCTAGATCCAAAGCCGGGATCCGAGACCGTGCTGGAAGCGGCTATCGGCAGCTACGGCCTCAACGAGCAAGGGATCCAGAACCGCGGCCAGGTGCAGGATCTGGGCTGGGTGGTCAGCTATCGCCGTCTGCAGAGCAACAACGACTTTCCTTTTGAAATTAGGCGTTTGGGCAAAGCCGGCAGGCGGGAAAACTCGGCGGTGGAGTACCACAACCTACAAGCCAAACTCACCTGGCAATTGGCAGAAGGCCAAGTCCTAACCGGAAATGCCCTTTATCTCAATAAAGCGTTTCAGGTGCCCGGCAGCACCGAGTTTCCCTCCCCCGATGCAGTGCAAAACACCAACGACCTGCTGTTAGATCTCAGTTGGCTATGGGATCAAGAGAGGGGATCCCTGCAAGCTAGGGTATTTTTTGACGACCTCAACTATCGCTTCAGCGCCCCACAAAGCCAGGGATCCCGGGATGAGATCCTGCGAACGGGGTGGGGATCCCAACTGCAATACACCTGGAAGGCTGCTGAAAACCTGGAGCTTACTCTAGGAGCAGACTACCGATCCATTTCAGCTCGCAACACCACCTTCTCCTTTGCCAGGGGATCCACCAATGTCAACTACGACAATACCGTGAACCAAGGGGCCCTCTTTGCCCGCCTGGATTACAAGCCACAGCCCAACTTTTATCTCAACTTAGGTGTTCGCCAAGATTCGAGCAATCTGGTCAACGGTTCGGCCACCTCTCCTGCCGCAGGGATCCGCTGGGTTTTGGCAGAAAGCACCACCCTGAGGGCCAATTATGCCGGCAGCTTTCGCACCCCCTTGATCTCAAACTTATTCTTTCGTTTGCGGGGCTTTTTTGAGGTAGATGGGAACCCCAATTTGCGACCGGAGCGGGGAGAGAGTTTTGACATTGGCCTGGATCAGGCTCTGGGAGATTTTGGCCTGCTGCGCTTGACCTTTGCCCATAACCGCATCCGCGATGGCATTACCTTTGTCAGCACTGGCCCGAGCAGGGGAACCTACGAAAACATTGAGCTCGTGGAATACACGGGCTTGGAAGCAGCCCTGGATTTGCGATTGGGGGAAAACTGGACTCTTTTTGCCAACTACACCCTGAACGATCCCATCATCCGCTCGGCGCTAGATCCCAAAGCGGTTGGCAAACAGCTAGCCTTCGTGGGAGCAGACAGCTTCAACCTGGGCCTGAGCTACCGCGATGCAGAGGATCGGTATGCCTCAGTTTTCCTGCATCACATTGGCACTTTCTTTACCAACAACGCCAATACCCAATCTCTGCCCGGCTACACCAACCTGGCTCTGCGGGGAGGGATCCCGGTTGCAGAAAATCTCGCTCTAGAAGTGGGAGTCGATAACCTGCTGGATGAGCAATATGAGGTTTTCCCCGGCTACCCAGGAGTGGGTCGCACCGTTCGGCTTAATTTAAGGGGCCAATTTTAGAGCGACTTGAGGCTGACTTTTAGCTGTCTAACTCACTGCTGAATCCTTGGCCAAGACATTGAGATCGTCTTTGCCTCTTCTCACACCCTTTGCTTGGACAGAAACCTATGACTATATCAAGGAGCACCATGTCTCGATCAACTTCCCAGTTGCCCATCCAAGCTGGCAGCGCTGCCCAGCAACCCAGCAGCCATTGTCTTTGGGTTTGTGTCACTTGCGGATCTCGGTGGGTTAACGGCCAAAAAGAAGGGATTAGCAAGGGAGAAATGCTGCTGTCTGCCCTGCAATCTCAAACCCTCAATCCTCAACTGACCCTGAAGCCGGTTGCCTGTATGAGCGGCTGCAGCCATGCTTGTGTCGTTGCGTTGGCAGCACCTCAAAAGATGACCTATGTTTTTGGAGATCTCGATCCAAAAGATGTGGATCTCATTCTGCAGACAGCAGAGCTCTACCTCACCAAGCCAGATGGGATCCTACCCTGGGCCGAGCGCCCTCTCAAAAAAGGGGTGATTGCTCGTATTCCACCACTGCACTGAGGAGCTTTCTCATGGCCACTTTTACCCCCTGGATAACCCCCCTCCATCAAACTTGGCAGGAAGTTTCTCTGACGGGTTGGACAACCCTTTATGAAGGGATCCCTGCCCACATCGACTGCTTGGGGCCGTTGCTCTACGAGCTGTTTCAAGAGCACTGGGCCGAGATCCAGGTGGGCCATGTGGCGGAAGGCGGGGTGCTGGAGCTGGCTTTTAAGAAACCTCCAGCTTTGTGCGTGCTCTACGATGGCTATCTAACCGTTGCCACCGAAACTTGGCACCTGCATTTGTGCCTGGAGGAGCACCAAGGCGGCCCCCATCGCAAGACCCCACCCGAGCTGCGCCGCAAAAGATTGGTTAGCCGTGCTGCTCTCTACCGGCGCCTCAATCCCCAAGGTCAGCCCCGCATGTGGGGGATCCAATTCTGGAATGGAGCAGAAGAACCTTTGCTGCAGATTTTTCTGCCCAGCCCCTTTTTGGGGCCAGAGGAAGACTACCTGCCGGAAGGCAAAGCAGATTACCAAAAGCTTTCTCTTTACGAGCGCATCTGCGCCATCTATGTGCAGGGGAAAGAGCGGATCCCCTATGAGGATAACCCTCTTAAACGTCCCTACCTTGCCGTCTGTCGTTCCAGCCGTTGTTATCCTTCCCGCAACTACCAACCGGTTGTGGAAGCTCTGGAATCGGCTCTTCGAGAAGCCAACCTGGACGTACAGGTTATCACCTCAGGCTGCTTGGAAGTTTGCCAACAGGGGCCCGTGGTTTTTTACTCTGGGGATCGCACCTGGTACAAGCGGGTTACTCCCCAAGTAGCTCGGCAAATTGTTTTTGAGCATTTGCTTAATAGCTGTCCTCTGAAAGACCACCTTTTTCCAGGAGATTAAAGCATGATTGGCCTGCAATCGAGTGCTCAACCTATCCCCAGCTCTCGCCGCTTAATCCCAGCCCCACTTTGGATACAAGCTGCTCAAGATTTGGCCCAAGGCTGGTTCTGGCCCAGCTTGTTTACCACCGTCGGCTGTCTCAGCAATATTGCTTATACATGTACCCTTCCTTTTGTAACTGTTGGTATTGTTGCAGGCACAACTTTAACCCGCCAAAGGGCAATCATTAGTGCTTTGATGATTTGGCTGGCCAACCAAATCTTTGGCTACACCTGGCACAACTATCCCCGCACTCCCGATTCGTTTGCCTGGGGGTTGGTGCTGGGGATCGGCACGGTGGGGATTGCTCTTGCTGGCGGTTACCGACCTCTGTTTTCTCAGTCCAAGCCGCTTCGGCCAAGGCAACTGCTGCTGAACTATCTCTGGATCCCGGCCATGCTCATCTTGGGGTTTCTGGCTTTTGAAGGGCTGATTTTGGCAGCCGGCCTGGTCTTGGGGGGAACGGAGGGCTTGACCCTGCCCATCCTGGGCAAAATCTGGTTGCACAACTGGCTGTGGACAGGACTTTGGATTGGGATCCACACCCTGCTGGTGTGGGATAGAGGACACCGCCGGGTGTGGCTGGGAGAGGGGAAACTTCGGTAAGCCGCCCCCGTACAGGCCCTTCCCATCCCGTCAGCGGTGCGGAGTACCTTTGCAGTGATCTAGAGCATCCCCAAGAGGGATCCAGGCCAAAATAGGGGCGACCTATGTGGGAGGGGATCCCTTTGCAACTCAGTCGCGTTAACAGTGAGGAGCATTCCTGCCATCCTCTGCTCTTGGCTTCCCAACGCCTCTTGCTGTTCAGCGGCAAGGGAGGAGTGGGCAAAACAACCTTGACCTGCGCGCTGGCTCGCCAACTGGCCCAGGTGGATCCCCAGCGCCGTCTGCTCCTGATGTCCACAGATCCCGCCCACTCGTTGGGGGACGTGCTGCAAATCTCGGTTACGGATGTGGCCCAACCCCTGCCGGATCGCCCCAATTTACAGGTGCGGGCTTTGCAGGCGGAGATTTTGCTGCGGTCTTTTCGGCAAACCTATGGGCCGGCCCTGGAGCTCATTGCCGAGCGGGGCAGTTGGTTTGGCCGAGAGGATCTGCTGCCGATCTGGGATTTGGCGTGGCCGGGGGTGGATGAGCTGATGGCGATTCTGGAGGTCAACCGGCTGCTGGCTGGGGAGGAGGTGGATACCGTTATCTTGGACACGGCCCCCACCGGGCACACCCTGCGGCTGTTGGAGCTGCCCGACTTTTTGGATAATCTGCTGGCCGTGTTTGCCACCTTTCAGGCCAAGCATCGGGAGATCGCCCAAGCCCTGACGGGCACCTATCGACCGGATGAGGCGGATGCATTTTTAGCCCAGTTGCAGAGGGAACTGGAGGGGGGCAAAGCCCGCTTGACCACTCCGGAGAGCACTTCTGCTTGGCTGGTGATGATCCCGGAGCAGTTGAGCGTGGCGGAAACCCGCCGCTTTTGTCAGCAACTGCAAAACCGCCGCGTGCCCATCGGCGGTCTTCTGGTCAATCAGGTGCTGTTTCTAGGAGAAAATACCAGTCAATCCTCACTGCCCACCGCTCTCCCCTCTTCCCTCTACTTGGCGCGGCAGCAAGAACAGGGGCGCGTGCTCAAAGCCCTGCAGGAGGAGCTGCCCGGATACTCTATCTGGGTCTGTCCTTATCAACTGCAGGAGCCGGTTGGGTTGGCGGCCCTGGATGAGCTGGTGCAGCAGCTTCGCCCCTTGCCAGAGGTGCTGCTGGAGTTGGAAGGGATCCCAGAGCAGAGAGCGGAGAGAGAGTCTCTCTTCTCCACCCTCTTCCCTTCCTTCAGGGGGATCCCGGCTCTACCGGACTTTTTGGCCAAAGGGATCCGACTGGTGTTGGTGGGGGGCAAAGGGGGTGTGGGCAAGACGACGGTGGCCGGGGCCCTGGCTTGGAACTTGGCCAAGCGCCATCCCGACAAGCAGCTGTTGCTGGTCTCCATCGATCCGGCCCACTCGCTGGGGGATCTGTTTCAGACGAAACTGGGTCAGGATCCCATTCCCCTGCTGCCCAACCTGCTGGGGCAGGAGGTCGATGCGGCGGCGGTGCTGGAGCAATTCCGGCAGGATTATCTGGAGGAGGTGGCGGCCATCTTGGCAGGGGAGGGGACGGCAGGGGTGGAAGTCCAATACGACCCACAGGCGTGGCGGCAACTGCTGCAGATGCCCCCACCCGGCTTGGATGAGGTGATGGCCCTGTTGAGTGTTCTCCGACAGGAGACGAGCGGGCAGTTCGACCTGGTGGTGCTGGACACGGCTCCCACAGGCCATCTCTTGCGGTTTCTGCAGATGCCCCAGGCTCTGGAAGGTTGGGTGAGCTTGGCCCTGAAGCTGTGGCTGAAATATCGGGATGTGGTGGGCAGGTCGGAATGGGCGCAGCGGATGCGGGAGCTTTTGGCCCAGGTGCGGCAGCTTCGGCAGCAGCTCCAGGATCCCCAGCTTGTCACCTTTATCCCCGTCTTTAACCCCGAGCAGGCGGTTCTGGCAGAAACCGAGCGTCTCTTGGCGGAACTGGATGCTTTGGGGATCCCTCATCCCTACGCCGTTCTCAATCGGGTGTGGTTGGAGGATTCTACCCCCTTTGGAGAGGCCCTCCGCCGTCGTCACCAGACTCTTCTGGCCCAGCTCCCCCAGCCATTTTCCCAGCAGGCCATCTTGACCATCCCCTTCCTACATCCTCCCAGCTTGGAGAATATCGGCTCCTACTTATTGGCTCCTCAGGAGCCCTAACCTAGGGGTAGACCTTGCTCACCCAAGGAGTTATGGATCCCCATCTGGAAGAACGCGCCCGCGAGCTGCGCACCCTGCTGCAGAAGGCCAGCATTGCCTACTATGTCCACGATGCGCCCATCCTGGAAGACAGCGTTTACGACCGCCTCTACCGCGAGCTGCAAGAGCTGGAGCGGGCTTACCCTGAACTGGTCACTCCCGATAGCCCTACTCAGCGGGTGGGAGAAAAACCTGCAGAGCATTTTCCCACCGTCTTCCACCGCATCCCCCTCTACAGCTTGGAAAACGCTTTCAACCCAGAAGAACTGGAGGAGTGGCAAGAGCGTCTGCTGCGAGTTTTGGGCCGTGCCCCTGTTCCCGACGGCGGGACAGAGGGAGAGCTGGAATATGTATGTGAGCTGAAGATTGATGGCGCCGCCTTGGCCCTAACCTACATCGAGGGTCTTTTGGAGCGGGGTGCTACTCGGGGGGACGGACAGGCCGGAGAGGACATCACCCCCAACGTGCGCGCCATTCGTTCGATTCCCCTGCGGCTGGCGACAGCAGATCCGCCTCCCGTTTTGGAGGTGCGGGGGGAAGTCTATCTGGCCCTGGCCGAGTTTGAACGGATCAACCAAGAGCGTCGTTCCGCCGGGGATCCCCCCTTTGCCAACCCGCGCAACTGTGCTGCCGGTACCCTGCGGCAGTTGGATAGCCGCGTTGTGGCCGCCCGCAAGCTCAACTTCTTCGCCTACGCCCTCCACTGGCCGGAGGGATGGCCTGCCGGGGATCCCCCGCAAACCCAGTGGCAGTGTCTGCAGCAGCTCAAGGAATTGGGATTTCCGGTCAACCCCCTTTCCCAGGTCTGTCGGGGCTTGGGAGAAGTGATCCAATTTTATGAGCGATGGCGGGGTGCCCAGCTCCCCTACGCCAGCGACGGGGTGGTGGTGAAATTGAACTCCTTGCGGCTGCAGGAGGAGGCCGGCTTTACGCAAAAATTTCCCCGCTGGGCCATTGCCCTCAAATACCCTGCCCAGGAAGTCCCCACCCGCATCCGCGCCATCGTGGCCAGCGTGGGCCGTACCGGCGCCGTCACTCCAGTGGCAGAGCTGGAGCCGGTTCCTTTGGCCGGCACCCTTGTCAGCCGCGCCAGCCTGCACAATGCCGATCGCCTGCGGGAGCTGGATGTGCACATTGGCGATACTGCCATCGTGCGCAAAGCCGGGGAGATCATCCCGGAGGTGGTCGGGATCCTGAAAGAATTGCGCCCTGCCGACGCTGTTCCCTACAGCCTGCCCAGCCAGTGCCCGGAATGCCACACCCCCTTGGTTCGTCCCCCCGGCGAAGCCGTGACCCGCTGCCCCAACCCCGAGTGCCCGGCCAAGCTGCGGGGCCAATTGCAGCACTGGGCCAGCCGCGATGCTTTGGATATCGAAGGCTTGGGGGAAAAGCGGGCAGCCCAATTGGTGGAGAACTTGGGAGTGCGCACCGTAGCCGATCTCTACCGCCTCACCCCAGAGCAGTTGCAGGGTTTGGAGGGAATGGGATCCCGCTCCAGCCAAAAGCTGGTGCAAGCCATTCAGCGCTCTCGTCAACAGCCCTGGGAACGAGTGCTCTACGGGCTGGGGATCCCCCATGTGGGGGTGGTCACTGCCCAGATTTTGGCCGGCCATTTTCCCACCCCTGAGCTTTTGGCCCAGGCCAGCGCAGAAACCATCGCCCAGATCTACGGGATAGGCGCGGAAGTGGCCGAAGCGGTGGTAGCCTGGTTTGCCGATCCCGCCCACCGGCGGCTGCTGCAGGAGTTGCAGGCGCTAGGGATCCCCGCTCTTCCTCAGCAGGAGAACCCTGCCGTCTCCCAGATCCTGGCCGGGAAAAAATTCGTAATCACCGGCACCTTGCCCACCCTCTCCCGCCAGCAGGCCAAGGCTTGGATTGAGAGTCGGGGGGGCAAAGTCACCGCCAGCGTCAGCCGCCAAACCGACTACGTGGTGGTGGGCTCTGACCCCGGCTCCAAGCTGGAGCAAGCCCAACAACTGGGGATCCCCCTGCTGACCGAAGCGGAGCTGTTGGCGCTGGATCCCACCGTGGAATCCGGTGATCTGCATCCTTGACAGGGTGGATCCCCGAAAAACTTGGGTAGGGTGGGTTGTCTTAGCGGCAGGGATAATTTATGATTCACCTGTAGTGAGGAGTGGACGCCAATAGGGGGAAGCGAACGAAACACGGACAGTTCCTTCCCCTTTTTGGTTACAAAAAGGCGCGGCCACACCTCCAAAAAGTATCCAACTTAACTGAAGGATTCCTTTGCCAGTGCCAGATAAGGTCAACTATGATGGGATCAGCGGAGACGCATGTTTCCGTTCACTCCTCACACCATCTTCCGCTCGGCGTCAAGTCGGGCGGTTTTTCTATAAATCCGTCCAAAGGATGTATGACCATTCCCGATAGCAGCGAAACGGCTCACCCCTTCCATTTCCAGTTTTCCTCCTTGTAAGACACTTGGGGAGAACCGAGGCTGTGGCGTTTGCACGGGTAGCGCAGAGCGCTGGAGAAGCTTATGGTCACTTTGAAGCAAGAATGAAACACCTCCGTTGCATTGCTTCCCAGCTTCCTTTTGAAGAGTGGGTGGTCGCGGAAGCGGCACGGAGCGCTTGGGAAGTGTCTCAATCCAGTTTGAAATGACTATATCTCCAGTCTTTCCAGTTGATCCCCATGGGAATCTCTTGGCACCCTGCCCCCTTGGGGATCCGGAAACAGGCCCTACGAGCCCAGTGGAGATGCTAGACTAGTAGGTCAGTGAGATTCCACCAACTTCGGCCTCCTTACGCTTTCGCAGCCAATTTGCGACCGGATTGGAAGGTTTAGTTTTCTTCTGGCTTTTGCCGGATTAGGATAGCCAAGAGCAAGCAGCAACGAGGATCCCATGGCCAAATATGACTCCCATCTAAAGTGCTCCTTCTGCAACAAGTCACAGGATCAGGTGCGTAAGTTGATTGCGGGGCCGGGGGTCTACATCTGTGACGAGTGCGTGGAGCTCTGCAACGAGATTTTGGATGAGGAACTCTACGACGGCAACACTCCTCCTGCTGCCGCCCCTGCCGGCGGCCGGCGTGAAGCTCCTAAAAAATCCTCCCGCAGCCTGCCTTCTTTGGCGCAGTTGCCCAAGCCGCAGGAGATCATGCGCTATCTCGACCAATATGTGATTGGCCAAGAAAAAGCTAAGAAGGTTTTGTCGGTGGCGGTTTACAACCACTACAAGCGTCTGGCTGCCAAGGCCAACCCCGGTAGCGTCGGAGTTTCGGAACTGGATGAGGTGGAGCTACAGAAGTCCAACATTTTGATCATTGGCCCCACTGGCTCCGGCAAAACCCTGCTGGCGGAAACCCTGGCTCGCATGTTGGATGTGCCTTTTGCGGTTGCAGATGCTACCACCCTTACGGAAGCTGGCTATGTGGGCGAGGATGTGGAAAACATCCTGTTGCGCCTGCTGCAGGTGGCGGACATGGACGTAGAAGAGGCCCAGCGCGGCATCATCTACATCGACGAAATCGACAAAATTGCCCGCAAAAGCGAGAACCCCTCCATTACCCGCGATGTCTCCGGCGAGGGGGTGCAGCAGGCTTTGTTGAAGATGCTGGAAGGGACAATAGCCAACGTGCCTCCCCAGGGAGGGCGCAAGCACCCCTATCAAGACTGCATTCAAATCGACACTTCCAACATCCTCTTCATTTGCGGGGGGGCTTTTGTTGGCCTGGAAAAAGTAATCGAGCAGCGCATTGGCAAGAAATCGATGGGCTTTATCAAGCCAGGGGAGCAATTGTCGGTTAGCCGCGAGCAACGTATGGCCAATGCCCTCAAGGCTTTGGAGCCTGAAGACTTGATCAAGTACGGCATGATTCCCGAATTCACGGGGCGGCTCCCGGTAGTGGCGACTTTGGATCCGCTGGATGAGAAGGCGCTGGAGGCGATCCTGACGCAGCCCAAAAACGCCATTCTCAAGCAGGCGCAGAAGCTGTTGCGCATGGACGGGGTGGAACTGGAGTTTGAACCTGCCGCCATTGCTGCCATTGCCAAAGAGGCTTATCGCCGCAAGACCGGGGCTCGCGCCCTGCGGGCCATTGTGGAAGAGCTAATGCTGGATGTGATGTACGAGGCACCCTCCCGCCGCGACCTAAAGCACATCCGCATCACCGCAGAGATGGTGGAGCGCCGTTCCACCCGCGAGCTGATTCCTCACCCCTCTACGCTGCCCAAGCCTGAGTCGGCCTAGAGTCGCGGCCCTTCCGATCCCTGCTGGATGAACTTATGATCTGTTCTTGAAAGAGGGGGCAGGAGATCCTATGGCAGGGACTGCGTTCCGCTGGCGCGAACGACAGCGGGTGGATCGTGAATATGCGGTAATTGGTCTGGGGCGCTTTGGTTCTAGCTTGGCTCTCACCTTGATGGAGCGAGGGCACAATGTCTTGGGGATCGACCGCAGCCGTGAGATCGTGCAGCGCCTGGCGGATCAGCTGACGCAGGTGGTGGCACTCGATTCCAGCGATGAAGATGCGCTGCGAGCGGTGGATATCCTCTCCTTCGACACGGTGGTGGTGGCCATTGGCAGCGATTTTGAGAGCAATTTGCTGACGACGGTGGCCCTGAAAAGTCTGGGGGTGCGCAATGTGGTCTGTAAGGCGTCGACCGAGCGGCAACGCTCTATTCTCCTGCGAGTGGGGGCAGATCGGGTGGTGTTGCCGGAGCAAGAGGCAGGGCGCCGTTTGGCTCAGGTGTTGACAGCACCGGGGATCCTAGATCAGCTAGAGCTGGAGCCGGGCTACAGCATTACGGAATTACAGGTGCCGGAGGCGTTGGTGGGCCATACGCTGGCGGAGTCGGATCTGCGTCGCCGCTTCGGCATCACGGTGCTGGTGGTGAAGCGAAAGCAATCGCTGGTGGTCTCTCCCCCCGCAGACTACCTGCTGGAAAAGGGGGATTTGCTGGTGGTTCTGGGGGCCAATACCAATATCTCGCGGCTGAATGAGATGTAGGGAGGGATCCGATGAGAGAGGGCTCCGCCCCGCTTCCGCGAGAGGAGGGCTCTGAGCGCTTGGTTCCACCGGTACCATCCCGCGCCCGCCACCTGCCGACACCGGGCTCGGCATTGTCTCAGTCCTCTAGGGCCTTCGGGAATCGTCTGCAGTGGTTTTTCGGGGGGGACAGGCGTCGCCCGCTGCCACCGCCATTGCGCCTGGTTGTAGGGTTGGGGCTCTTGGCAGTGGTGGGAACTTTGGTGCTCATGTTGCCGGGGATCGGGCGCGGGGATCCCTTGAGCTGGAATGAGGCGCTGTTTACGGCCATGTCGGCCCTGAGCGTGACGGGGCTCTCGACGATTGTGGCGGCGGAGGATCTCACCCTGTTGGGCCAGATTGTGCTGCTGATCCTGATTCAGATTGGCGGGGTGGGCTTCATGGTGTTGGCGGTGGTGGTGTTTCAATTGATCGGGCGGCGCATTTCCCTCCTCAATCGCTTGGCGCTGTGCAATTCGCTGGGGCTCATCGATCCGGGGGCGATCCTGGAATTGACTCGGCGGGTGCTGCTGGGGGTCACCCTCATTGAGTTGGGGGGGGCTTTGCTGCTCTGGGTGCATTGGCGGGATCTCTATGGGCCGGAGCGGGCGGTTTTTCTGGCTATTTTTCACGCGGTGTCGGCCTTTTGTAATGCAGGATTTGACCTGTTTGGCCGGGAAGGGATCCCTACAGATGGTCTGTCGCTGGCGATTTTGGCCGGTCTGATTTTTATCGGCGGTTTGGGCATCCCGGTTTTGTCGGATTTGTTAACCTGGCCACGGGGCCACCGCCCCTCTCTGCACACCCGGATTACCCTGGGCGTGGTGGTGGTTTTGCTCTGCACGGGCGGCATTGGCTTGTTTTTGGGAGAGAGCTTGCCCGGCGGATCCCTGCTGGAGGTAAGCTGGCCCCACCGCTTGGGCCTGACGTTTTTTCAGTCGGTTTCTGCCCGAACGGCTGGGTTTGCCGCGATCCCCATTGAGGATTTGACCCCGGCAAGCCAGTTGCTGCTGATGGCTCTCATGTTTATTGGGGCAGCCCCAGCTTCTATGGGGGGCGGCATGACCACCGGCACCTTGGCGGTGTTGGTGTTGGCCCTCTGGGGCTATGCCCGCGGTTTGCCCAGCGCTCAGATTGCCGGGCGCAGCTTGGATCCCTCCATGGTGCGCAAGGCGGCAGCGGTGTTAACGGTTTCTCTGTTTGTGGTATTGTTGGCGGCTTGGTTGATTTTGCTGACCCACAGTAACAGTAGGTTGGATCCGGTGTTGTTTGAAGTGATCTCCGCCTTTGCCACCTGCGGCCTCTCGACGGGCTTTACCGGGGAGCTCAACTGGTTTGGCCAACTGATCATTGTGCTGGTGATGTTCTGGGGCCGGTTGGGGGCATTGACGATTGTCTTGGCCTTGGCTCAACAACAGCCCCGCCCGTTGGTAACCTACCCTGAAGAGTCGATCCTAATCGGTTAGTCCAGAACTGAGGAGAGAGCAGCCTCCGTTAGACTGAGTAAGGGATCCCTTCGTCCCTCTCGTTACCGGGAGCCATCCGTGTCCAAGTTCCTTTTAATTGGTTCTACTGAGCCCTTCAGCGGTAAGTCGGCTGCCATCTTGGGTTTGGCCAAGCATCTGCAGCAGCAAGGGATAAAAGTCACCTATGGGAAGCCCATCGGTTCTTGCGAGCGGGAAGATTGCTCGCTGGAAGGGGGCGATCCGGATATGCGCTTTGTGGCGGAGTCTCTGCGGCTGACGATGGATCAAATGCCGCCGATGCTGCTCCGGCTCAACGAAGAGGCTTTGCTGGCTCAAATGAAGCGAGCTCCCGGGGATCCAGCTCCAGAGTGCCCGGTTGCCCCTCTGTTGGAGTTTGTCCAGCGCTCCCCTGCCGATTTGGTGCTGCTGGAAGGCCCAGCCGATCTTTACGAGGGGGAATTGTTTGGCCTGTCGCTGGCCAAGATGGCCCAAGCCCTGGATGCTCCGGTACTGCTGATCAGTCGCTACCATTCCTCCTTGGCTGTTGATTCTCTTCTCTTTGTCCATCGTCAACTGGGATCCCGCTTGGCAGGCGTGCTGCTGAACGATGTGCCACCTGACCAAATGCAACCGGCAAAAACGATCATTCGGCCTTTTTTGGAGGGACACGGGATCCCAGTGCTGGGGATTTTGCCCTCCCATCGCATTTTGCGCAGCATCAGCGTTGGGGAGTTGGTGCGGCAACTGGATGCCGAGGTGCTCTGCTGTCCGGATCGGATGGACCTGATGGTTGAAGACATTGCGGTAGGGGCGATGAACGTCAACTCGGCCTTGAAGTACTTCCGCAAGCTGGATCACAAAGCGGTGATCACCGGCGGAGACCGCACCGATATTCAACTGGCCGCCCTAGAAACTTCCACCCTCTGCCTGATCTTGACCGGCAAGCTCCCTCTGGATCCCCGCATTCAGTCTCGAGCAGAAGAGCTGGAAGTGCCGATCCTCTCGGTGGATCTGGACACCTTCACCACCATCAACCGCATCGAACGGGTTTTTGGGCAGATTCGCCTGCACGAGGAGGTGAAAGTCCGCTGCATCCAAGAGCTAATGTCAGCGAATTTTGACTTTTCCCGTCTCTATGCTCATTTGGGCTTGACACAACCCCTAGTGTCGGCGGTAGGTGCATAAGAAAAGTTATTACTGGCTTCTCTATATTTGGTGTCTAAATAGATATTTCTTCGAGATTGAGCACTATATCTGATCAAGACGAAATAAGCTCAGTTTTGACGCGCTGGTCTCTAGTGTCTGATGCTTTCCAGTATCTGCAATGATTTCTGCAAAAAAACGCAGGGATCTATCGCCGGTTTGGCCTACTCACCGAATTCGAGAGATATCATGCGAGTATTCATCACCTCAACACACCACTCCTCCCCCAGATTTTCTGGGGGTTTTTGTTCGTACTGTTTTTAACCTTGTGCGTCAGTGTCACGTAAGCTGATGTTGACGGGGTTTATGCTGCTAATAGTGTGAAACAAAGCTTTTCTGAAGCTGAATACACTAAACAGTGGTGCCGGCACGCCCTTCTGCAATAAGATGCAGTGTCTGTTGTCGAGCCGGGATCCCAAATGTTGCCGTTAGCGCCGGATGAGCACCATGGCCAAGGTTTCGCGGATGCACAGCCGCAAAGGAGCGGGCCCCAGCCGTCTGGTTGCCTGCCCCCACAGTGGCATCTTCACCGACGGGGGATGTTCTCCCAATCCGGGGCCAGGGGGATGGGCTGTGGTGGTGGTTCAAGATGATCAAATTGTGGAAGAGTTTTGGGGAGGGGATCCCGATAGCACCAACAACCGCATGGAACTGACCGGCTTAATTCGGGCTTTGCGGTATTGCCGTGACACCCAAGGCAACAGCGTGGACACCATCTACAGCGATTCCCACCTCTGCGTGCAAACCTACAACCGTTGGATGTCGCAGTGGGCAGTTCAGGGATGGCGGCGGCGCACCGGGCCGGTGGAAAACTTGGATCTGGTTCAGGAACTGTATCAACTAAAGCAGCAGTGCCCTCAGGTGCAGGTGGTTTGGATCCAGGCTCACGAAGGGTTGCGCTGGAACGAGTACGTGGATGAGTTGGTCGCTCGCGCCCGGCCAAAGTAACAATTTCTACATATTCCGATGTATGAGGCTGCGATCACAGACAGGCTCTGAGTCCATCGCCTATCCTCAAGAGGACGGCTCGTCGCAGGTGTGATATGAAGACCCAACTTCAGTGCCGGTTTCGTCCTCTCTCCCTTACGTTGATGGCGGTGGGGGGCTCTTGGCTCCTGGGATCCTGCCAGCTCAGAGGGCCACAGGTACAGTTGCCCGGCGATGTTCTGCCGGAAACCGCGCTGGTTCCCCAGTCGGCGCCCCTGGTGCTGACCTTTTCTACCCAACCGGAAGAATCTTTTCGCACTCACCCTGACCTTTTGGCCCAGTGGGAGAGCTGGACGGCAGAAGCTTTGGCTGAAACCGGCAAGGAGTTCTCTCGGGAAGAGATGCAAGCTTGGGCTGGCGAGCAATTCACGATGGCAGTGGTGATCCCCAATCTGGTGCCCGGAGCTGCCGAGCCGGTGCCTGGGATCCTGTTTGGAGCCAGCACCCGCAACGCTGATTTGTCTGGGCAATTCTTGGCCCAGGTGCGGCAACAGGCAGCAGCAGAAGGGGCCAACTTCGAGCAGCGCCAGGAGCAGGGGGTCACCCTCTATGTGCAAACCAACGGGGAGCCGGGCGAGCGGTGGGTGACTGCTGAGTTTGGCAACCGTTTTGTGGCGGTGGCCAACGACCCGAGGGTGATGCAGCAGGCGATTGCTGTGTATCGCGGCGAAGCAGAGCCGATTGGCCGCTCCGAAAGTTTCCGCACCGCCGTTGGCGACCTCTACAAGAAGAGCGGCACGCTGGCCTTTGCCTACTTCAACTTCCAGGCTTTGCAGGAGGATCCCGAGTCTTTCCAAGACTGGATGCAGGATTTGGATCCAGCGACGCTGGGATCCCTGCAACCCCTGCGCTCTTTGGCCATGGCTGCCCACTGGCAGGAGCAGGGCCTGCGGCTGCGCATGTTGACCCAGACCGATCCGAAAACCCAGGTGCAGGGGGGGTGGCAAACGGCTCGCGGCGAACTCATTCAGCGGCTGCCCGGCAATGCCTTGGCGGTGCTGACCACCCAGCAGATTGCCCAGCGCTGGCAAGCCGTTATGCCTGAGCTGGAAAAAGATCCGCCGGTCAAGGAGTCGTTAGAGGAGCTGCGGGCTGAGTTTCGCGCCAATACCCGTTTGGACTTGGAAAAAGATCTGCTGGCTTGGATGGATGGGGAGATGGCCCTGCTGGTGGCACCGGATGCCCAGGCCCATCCCCTGTTGCAGGGCATGGGAGCAGCCTTGGTGATCGAGACCAGCCAAAAAGACAAGGCCAACGCGGCCCTGACTCAGTTGGATCGGCTGGCCCAAGAATCGGGAGTAGGGGTAACGGAGGCGGGTGGACAGGTGACGTGGGCGGATCCCTTGTTCAACCGACCGCTTCTGGTGCGGGCTTGGGAAGGCAACTACCTGATCGTTACCACCAGCACGGCGGCGCTGCAAACCCTCGCCCAACGCCAGGGCAATTTGCTTCCCCAAACCGAGCCGCTGAAAACCCTCTACGATCAGTTGCCCAAGCCCAACTACGGCTACTTTTTGCTGAATTGGCAAGGGATCCGCACAGTGCTGGAGGCTACGCTGCCGGGCGGTTTGGCAAGCTTAGAGCCGGAGGCCCGCGAGCTGCTGACCCGCGTCGATGGGCTGGGCATTACCAGCTACCCTGCCGGGGATCACGCCTTTGGGTTGGAGCTGCTGGTTACTGTGCCACCAAAGCCCCAGCGATAAAACCGTGTCTCACGTTCTTCAGTCTTCCTAGGGGTTGGGGGTGAGGGCTATAGCCGAATTAGGCCATAGGTAAGGGCATAGCGAACCAGCTCGGTGCGGCTGCTGGTGCCTGTCTTGTTCAGCAGGCGGGTCACGTATTTTTCCACGTTGCGCACGCTGGTTTGCAGCTGCTTGGCAATCTCCTTGTTCATCAGCCCTTCTGCCACCTTCTCCAACACCTGTTGTTCCCGCGGCGTCAGCTCTACCTTGATGGGTGGGGGCAGGGGGGTGGGGGCAGAGGTCTGGGCAGGCGTGGCTGTGGCAAGGGTGCGCTCCGACAGCAGGGCGCGAATCGAGGCCAGCTCGCGGGCCACCACCTCCGAAGGGCTGGCAGCGCGGGATCGCTCAATGAGATTGGAGACGATGGCCACCAGCTCCTCCGGATCGAAGGGCTTGGGCAAATAGGCATCGACACCGGCCCGGTAACCCTGGATGCGGTCGGCGGTCATCCCCTTGGCGGTGAGGAACACCACCGGCAGATGGCTGTAGGGCTCGAGTTTTCGCAGTTGGGCCAAAAATTGATAGCCATCCATGCCCGGCATCATGATGTCGGAGATGATCAACTGAGGCTGGGCCGTGCTGAGCAGTTGCAGAGCCTGCTGGGCGTTGGCCGCCGGGATCACCTCAAAGCCGCTGTCCTCGAGGTAGGCTTGCACCGCTTCCCGTAAGCCGGGTTCATCATCTACTAGCAGAATGCGGGCTGCTGGACTGGCAGCAGGGGGTTCGGGTTTGGCTGGGGGAGAAGAGGCCATCTGCAGCTCCTGGGTAGCGTTCAAGCGTTTGGCGGCACCTGCCATCCCATATCTCTACAATCTTCCTACTAACCTGTGGGCAATCTCAGGCGAAAACAGGAGCCTTGGGGGGAGCTTTCCACCTGGAGATCTCCGCCCATCCGGGTGGCCAAGTCGCGGCTGATGGCCAACCCCAGCCCCTGCCCTGGCTTAGAAAGATCTGCCCGAAAAAAGGGATCGAAGATCCGCTCCAGATTCTCAGGATGAATACCAGGGCCATTGTCGCAGACGGCAACGAACACTTCCCATTGCGAAGCAGTTGAGGGATCTTCACCCAGCTCCACCTTCAGCCGGATCTCACCTGGGGGCGGGGTGTACTTGCAAGCGTTGTCGATCAAGTTATCAAGCACCTGCCGCAGGGCACGCGGATCGGCTTGTACAGGGGGTAGGGAAGGGGGCAGAACGGCTTGAAAGTGGTGTCCCTGGGTTTCGGCCAAGGCTTGATAGATGGGGATCCACTCCCGCAGCAGGTCGGCCAAGGAGAGGGGCTGAAGCTGGAGGGGGGCCGGGATCCCGTCCAAACGCTCGAACTCCGCCAGCAGCTCCTGCAAATGCTTGCACTCCTGTTCAATGCTCAGGCCAATCCAGTGGTTGCGATCCTCGGGGGGCAAGCGTTTTTGCAATAACTTGGCCAGCGTGCTCAGGGCGGTGAGAGGATTGCGCATTTCGTGAAGCAAAGTGGAAAGCTGCTGGGCAGAAAGAGTGACCCCCTTAACCTTGGGTTCTCCGGCTCCGCAGACGGGTTCAGGCTCTGGGTGGTGTTCAGCAACTTTTCTGGCTCTCGGCATGGATCCAATCCCTAGACTCTCCCGGCGCTGGCAGATCGATCCTAGCCCCATCTTCCCTGGGTTCCGCCACATCAGCGTTGAGACGGTATCGGGATCCCAACTGGGTGGCTTATAGCTGGCGGGGCAGGTAGATGTTGAGAATTTCCCCCCGACGGGCGCGATGGCGCACGGTGAGGTAGCCCCCCAAGGCGCGGAACAAAGTTTGGGTGACGGGAAGGCTGAGGCTTACTGCACCTGTGTCCGGCTGCACGACCAACAACTGCCCAATGGCCTGAGGGGATTTGGGCTCTGAGGCAACAGTGGCGTCGCTGCCCTCAGGTGTGTTGACCTGAAACTGAAGTTTGACCAGCTCCCCTGCGCTGACCAACTGGGCGCGAATGTGGCTGCCAGCCGGCGTGCTGCGGGCAATGCGGTCGACCATGCCAAACAGCACCGCTTCCAGCGCCTTGGGATCGCTGACCACATCCGGCAGCTCATCGGGAATCTCCAACTCCAGTTGGGATCCCCGCCGTTCCACCTGCTCCTGCCAGCGAGGCAGGTTTTGCCGCACCAAGTCCACCAGCGCAATGGGCTCTAGCTGAAGCCGACGCCCCTCCTGTGGGGTAGCAGCGGGCATCACCGTTTCTGTAGCCTGGAAAAACAGCCCGAAGCGGTTGATTTGCTCGGTACATTCGCGGTCAATTTTCTCCACGTATTCCCGTACCCGCGGCGGCAGATCGCACCGCTTCAGGATGAGACTAACCAAGGTGCGGATGGTGCTGAGGGGCGTCTGGATCTCGTGGATGAGAGCCCGCAACAGTTCTGCCTCCGAAAGGCTGTTCTGTTGGCCTTGACCGGCAGGCTGGCCATGGGAAGGAGGAGACCGCCGCTTCTGCCAATCTTCTGGCCGGGTTGTGGGCGCAGGGGAGTTCTCGGCTCTGGCGGGGGGTAAGCGAGCGGGCGGGGATCCCGACTCGGCCAGGTTTCCCAGCAGAAGAAGGCTGCTGAAGCGGGCCAGCACCCGCACATGAGGCTCCATGAGGGGATGGTGCTTGATCAGCTCCTGCCAGAAGGGCAAGCGATCCGGCCTACCCTGTTGAACCCGCTGCTCTAGGATCTGCCAAGCCCGATGCACCACTTCCGGCTCAAAAGACACCATCATCCCCCTCTGCCGCGTGTGGGGGTGATGCCCTTGGGCGGCCACCGCCGAAAAAACAGGGGTGAGCACCAGCAAAAAAGGCTCCTCCACCAGGGGATCCTGCGGCAGGAGAGGGATCACCGTCTGGCCAGGGGTCAGAATCGACTCGGGGGACAAGTCGGGGGTAAACAGCCAGGGATCTTCACGGGCCAGCTCCCGCAGCTTCAGGTTCGGTTCTGGAGCGTCAATGGGCGACGGCAGTTGAGGCAGCGGATCCCGAACCACCCAGGGGGGCCACCAAGACACCGGCCCACCGATCACCACCCCAAACTGTCCAACTTCTTGCCATAGCTGGAGCAGGGCTGCCACCGTCTGCTGCCAGGAGCGCTCTCCTGCCCCCGGCAACCATTCCGGCAAGGGCAGATCGGCCCACAAAGCTTCCATCAAGGACAGAAATCGGCGGCTGTTCACGGATCTCTTTGACCCATCCTTCCCTTGTAGGGTAGCGGTTGTGGCCCCTCTGGGGCAGGGGAAAACCTCACCTTTTCCGGGGCGGATCCCCGTCTCACTCAGGGACAAGAATCCTCGTCCTCATACGGTAGCGAGTCTGTCCAATCAGCCTACCCGTCCATCCGGCAGAGTTGCCCCGCGCAAATTGGCCCCGCTGAGGTTGGCTGTGCTCAGATCGGCTCGGGTTAGGATTGCCTCGCCGAGATCGGCATTTTCCAGGTTGGTGCGGCCCAAATAGGCGTCCACCAGGTTGGCACACCGCAAATCGGCCCCGGCCAGATTGGCCCGACTCAGATCTGCCCGCGCCAGTTTGGCCGAGCACAGACAACTGGCGGAAAGATCGGCTGCGGCCAGATCCGCCTCGCTCAAGTTGGCCTCTGTCAGATTCACCTGGCGAAGTATCGCCTCCTTCAAGTTGGCCCGCGCCATCTGCACCCCTTGCAGGTCTGCCCCCAAAAAAGAAACCCCCCTCAGGTCGGTCTCGCTCAGGATGGCTCCCTGCAAACGGGCTTGCTGCAGATTGGCCCCTTGCAAGTTGGCTTTGATCAAACTGGCCTCTTTTAGGTTGGCCCCGCTCAGGTCGGCCCGTGTCAAATCCGCTCCCGACAGGTTGGCTCCGCTGAGATCGGCGCGGCTGAGGTTGGCGTTGCGCAGTACCGCTCCCCGGCGGCTATCGAAACGGAGATTGGCCCCCCGCAGGCAAGCCCCTCCCAAGTTGGCACTGGTGAGGTTGGCCCAGCGCAGATCCGCATCCAGCAGGTTGGCATCGATCAACAGGGCCAGCGTTAGGTTGGCCCCATGCAAATCTGCCCCTTGTAGGGTGGCGCCGTGCAACTGGGCATCCCTGAGATCCGCCTCGCTCAAGTCCGCCTGGCTGAGGTTGGCCCCCCCGAGGTTAGCCCCGACGAGGTTGGCCTTCTGCAGCTTGGCCCGCCCCAAGAAGGCGAAGATCAAGTTGGCGCTGTGCAGGTCTGCTTGGGAGAGATCCACCCCGATCAAATCGGCCCGGCTCAGGTCAAGGGCGGCCAGGTTTTCGCCCGCAAAGTTGGTTCGTCCTGCCCGGTAAAGCCGGAGCAGATCCTTGGCGTCCATAGAAGAGAGGGGAGAGCATGACTCTAGTCAATAATAAGCTCAACTATACTGAAAATAATGTATAATATGTTCAGTAC
>NZ_JANSIL010000107.1:0-1372 GCF_047462015.1 Synechococcus sp. R5-13
AAAACCAACTTTATTCTCTTTTCTCTATAAATTATTCTCTCTATCCTAACATAAGATCAACACGACCTAAGACCTAGGAAAGAACTCTTCAGCCTTGACCGTGAGGGGATGTTCATTCTTCCGTACCATTGGTTCATTATTTAAGCAGGTCTTGTCAAAGCGAGCGCACCGAGTTTGAAACAGCAACCACTCCGCGTACTTGAGTTTTGGCGCCGCCGCTTTCCCCACAGCTTGCGCACCCAGGTGGCATTGGTCATTGCCAGCCTTTCGTTCGTCCCCAACTTGGTTTTCATCCTGTCGGTGCAGTGGATCTGGCCCGACACGCAGTTCAGCACTGAAGGGATCCTCCTGCTGCTGCTGTGGATCCCGTTGCTGGCGGTGCTGTCGGCGGTGGTGGGCTATGCTCTGTCCTCCATGATTTTGCGCCCCCTCACCCTGCTGGCCCGCGAGTTGGCTCATTTGGAAACCTTGATTAACCAGCCCGCCCGTTGGAATCTGCTGCTCCGCCCCGGGGATCCCCAGGAAGCCCTGATCTTGCGGCAGGCTTTTGCCCAGTTGCTGCGCCAGATCCAGATCGATCAAATGCGGCGAGAAGCCTTTACCGCTACCCTCGTTCACGACCTCAAAACCCCCCTCATCGCCTTTGGGCACCTGCTGAGCGCCTTTAAACAGGATCAACAGCTCGAGCCGGAGCAACGTCGCGCTCTGCTGGATCGCATCCTGCAGGAAAATCAACACAATCTCTCTCTGGTGCAGAAAATGGTGGAGGCTCACCGCCTGGAGCGGGGAGAGATCGAGTTGCATCCTCGGCCTTGTGATCTGGGATCCCTGGCCAGAAAGGTGGCCGAGCGCATGGGATCCCTGGCCCAGGAGCGGGGGATCGATCTGCGAGTCGAAGGAGAAGGGTGGGGCAACGCCGATGAGGCAGAGCTGGAGCGGGCGCTGGTGAATCTGGTGGACAACGCCTTGCGCTACGCACGCCATGCGGTGGTGTTAATCGTCAGCCCCCACCAGATCCAGGTGCAGGATGATGGCCCCGGCTTGCCGGCTCCCCTAGAAGAGTTGGCCCAACCCTACGTGACCCAGCCCATTCACATTGCCGGCCACCACTACCCAACCGGCTCAGGAGGTCTGGGGCTATATATCGCCAGGCGCATCCTGCAGGCCCACGGGGGGGACTTGCGGTTGGTCGAGACGGGATCCCAAGGGACTGCTCTAGCCCTGGTGTTGCGCTAACCCAATAGATTGGTGCTGAACAAGACTGGTGTAGTCATTTTAAGTGACATACTCCCGCACTCATGTTGATGCAAAGCGCTCCGCGCCGCTAAAGCGAGAGAGTGCGGGCTTCAAGGACTCCGTCCCGCTGACGCGA
>NZ_JANSIL010000108.1:0-18297 GCF_047462015.1 Synechococcus sp. R5-13
TGTAACCTCGCATTCCTCCCGGCACTGACCCTACGGGTACAGTGCGGGGCTCCTGCGATTTCTAGCTGAGGGGAAGCCTTGCAAAGTGCTACTCAATACCTAGACTCTTTTTTAAGCCTATTTTAGGGATCGGACAGCTCTAGCCAAGCAGCCCTTGGCTCCTCCCTCAGTAGATGCTTTTTCAAGGCCCAACGTCCAGAAAGGCGGGGTTATGAGCAAGCTGCTGCGGCTTGCCGCGCCAAGACCCACTCCACCAGGGTGCGCACCCCATAACCGGTGGCCCCTTTGTTGTTGTAGCCTGCATCCTTCTCTGTCCAAACGGGGCCTGCTATATCCAGGTGGGCCCAAGGGGTTTTCTCCACAAACTGCTTCAGGAACAGGGCAGCGGTGATGGATCCCCCTGAGCGGGGACCAGTGTTTTTCATGTCGGCCACAATGGAGCTGAGACCCTCGAAGTAGCCTTCCTCCAGCGGCAGGCGCCAGATTTTTTCGCCGGAAAGGTTGGCAGCTTGCTGTAGCTCCTGGGCCAACGTCTCATCCGGGGTGAACAAGCCGGCAATTTCTTCCCCCAGGGCAATCACACAGGCACCGGTCAGGGTAGCCAGATCGAGGATGGCATCAACGCCCAGCTTTTCTGCAAACACCAGTGCATCCGCCAAGGTGAGGCGACCTTCTGCGTCGGTGTTGTTGACCTCGATGGTCTTTTGGTTAGAGGCGGTGAGGATATCCCCTGGGTGGATGGCATGGCCGCTGATCATGTTTTCCGTGGCGGCGACGATGAAGTGCAGCTCCACTTGCGGCTTGAGGGCGGCTAGGGCCCGTGCAGCTCCCAAAACTGCCGCTGCTCCCCCCATGTCGGTTTTCATCATGGCGATGCTGCGGGAGTCGGTTTTGATGTTCAGCCCACCGGAATCAAAGGTCAGCCCCTTGCCCACCAGGGCCAATTTGGTAACAGGATCCCCTTGTGCCGGCTTGTAGGTGAGGTGGATAAACTGGGGCGGCAGATCAGAGGCTTTGGCCACACCCAAAAAAGCCCCCATCCCCAGAGCTTCGCATTCTTCCTGTCCCAGAATCTCCACCTCTAGACCATATTCCTGGGCCAGTTGGCGGGCGGTATCGGCCAGGGCAAGAGGAGTAACAATGTTGGCGGGGGCAGCCACCAATTCCCGAGCCAAGATGGTTCCTGCGGCCATCTCAATGGCCCGCCGCAGCGCGGCCTCGTAGTCAGAACGGGCCTGGGCCAGCCCCGGCACCAAAAGGGTTACTTCCTGCACAGAAAAGCTGTTTTCCTCTTCCCCTTTGGCTGAAGATTTAAACCGATTGTCCCGGTGCGCCACCAGTAGGCAGGCTTCGGCCACCGCCTGAACCCCACGCACCCGATCCAACCCCGTCTCCGGCAAAGACAGCATCACCTGCTTGGCTTTTAGGCTGTGAGCCTGGCGCAGGCCGTTGGCTGTGGCCCGTCGTAGGGCTTCTAGCGTTAGGGCGGCGGGATCCCCTAGCCCCACCAACACCAGTTTGCGGATCTCTCCTGTCAGGCGCAGGGCAACACTGCTATTCGGCTTCCCCTGAAACCCCTGCTCCTGAACGGTTTCCGCCACCAGCCCTGACCACGCCTTTTCATCCCAAGAGGCGATCTCAGGGGGCAGAGGAAAGCGGCCATTCCCGCCGGAAGCGGCAAAGCAATAGACCAGGGCACATTCCCCTTGAGTGAGTGGCGGCTCGCTAAGATGAAGCTGCATGAGAAACCCTTGACCAAGCTGTTGACAGCAGATCCTCAGTCTATCTAATTTTGCCGGCTCTTAGGGCAAGGGATCCCCCCTCTAGTGGGCGGGCCGGAAGATCCCGAAGCAGGAAGTGTAGCCGTGTAAAAAGGTGGATCCCCCAACGGGGCCGATCTCACCATTGCAAAAGAACCCCCCCAAGGGCAGCTCTCCAAGCAATTCCCGAAACCGTTGCGAGTCAAAATCGGGAGTGCCGTACAGGCCCTTGCCTCGCCCCAAACAGGAGAACATCAACGCCCCACAAGGCTCCGGCCTCGGTTGAGAGGGGCTTTGCCTCAAGTTGCGCTCGGCACAATAGCGGCTGAGGGCCCAACGCAGATCTTCTGCCGAAGTCTGGGCATCCCGCAGATGAAATTGCACCGTCTGGCCAGGGCGCACCTGATCCCCGATGGCCAGCGCCCCCACGCGCGGATCAACGCCCAAGATTACGCGAATGAGGAAATCTCCCGGCGTCGGCTCCGACTTGAACTCATCCATCAGCAGGCCGATGAAGAGAGAGTGGCGGGCCAATCGCTGATCCACGGGACTGAGCCGCTCTGCCAAGTCCTGCAAAACCGCTAGAGGAGGGCGACCCTCCAAGCCAAGAATCACATTCCCCTCTGCTTCCGTCACCCGCAAGGGATCCCCAATGGGGCGACACCCCTGGGCCACCACTGCATCCAGCACCACATTGCCGTAGAGCGCTAGCCCCACTGTGCCCTCTCGATACAGCTCCCGCCGAGGTGTGAGGGTACGCGCATCCAGCAAAAACAGAGCATTGCCCCGAGGGCCGCGGCCCCCACTGGCCAATCCCCCCACTTTGACGGATCCCGGATAGGCGAAATCCAACCCCTGCAGCAACTCTGAGATGCCAGAGGAAAATCCATCGGCCAAGAGCAGAAAATGAGGCTTGCTCTGCGGCGAAACCCCAACACAATCGACCCAGGCAGAAGGAGCCGCATCCAAGTCCGGCAATTGGTTCCCCCGCAGATGAAAAGGATGCAGCACCACCTCCGGCATGACCGCCAAAGACAAGGAGAGAGCCGGGCCATCCTCAATTTCATGCCCGCCACCCACAATGCCACCGCCGGAGCAGCCGATCAAAACGTCCACCTCCAGCAGCTCCGACAGCAATGGCAACACCCGGATGTATTCGCTGGCAAAGGCCGCCGACACAAACAAAACCCCCAAGTTGGGCCGCAGCGGCTGAGAGGGGACATACCCCGTCAGCAGCCCCGGCAACCCACCGGATCCCACCGTCTGCACCTGCCGACTCAGGACACTTTTCAGCTGGGCTGCCTGAAGCTTGGCCTTGGCTTCCTCCACCACCTGCCGCAGAGCCGCTTCTAGGGAAGGGAGCTGGGAGAGCGCGTTCACCCACTGCATCGGCGTGTTCCTACGGTCTGGAGTTTGCTGTCTTTAGGCTAGCAATTTATGGCCAGGCTGGCTGTTCTGTGTAGTCTCGCTTTGGGACAGGATCAGGGCAGATAGGGCCGGGGATCCACAGGTGCGCCCCCGCCGGGGCGGACTTCAAAGTGCAGATGCGGCCCTGTGCTCCAGCCAGTGCTGCCGCGGCTCATGATTGTCTGCCCCTGCTGCACGTACTGGCCTGTGGAAACGTAAATCTGATGGCCGTGGGCATAGCGAGTAACAATTCCGTTGGGATGGCGAATGTCCACTCGATTGCCGTAGCCATCCCCAGCATTCCCCGCGAAGATCACCACTCCCTCCTGAACGGCTACAATGGGGGATCCCACGGGGCCAGGAATATCTACCCCTGCATGAAGGCGACCGCGACGGTAGCCAAAGCCAGAGGTGATTTGCCCGGAGACCGGCCAGATAAACCCACTGCTGCGGGCCTGAGGAGGAGCTGGAGGAGGCGCTGGCGGCGCTGGCCGAGCTTGTGGCTGGCTCTGAGCTCGTCGGGCGGGAGCTGGGGTGGGCTGCGTACCCGGCGCCGGAATCGTAAGGCGTTGGCCAATGCGCAGCCAGTGGGGATTGCGCAAGTTGTTGGCTTGAATAATGGATCGCTGAGTTACCCCATAGCGGGCGGCGATCCGTTCGATGGTGTCACCGGCTCCAACTGTGTGGGTCAGGGATCCACCGGCCAAGAGGGCCTGCCGTTCTTGTTCCATTTGCTGGGCCCGGCGTTGCTGCTCCGCCTGTAATCGAGCTTGGGCTTCGGCTTGGCGTTGGGCTTCCTCCTCTTGCTGGCGGCGCTCTTCCTCTTCGCGAGCTTTCTGGGCAGCGATCATCTCCTTCTGACGCTGGATCAACTCGCCCACATCGCCGGGGATGAGCAGGCGTTGGCCAATGCGCAGATATTCCGGGCGATCCAGAGGAGTCGCTTCGATAATCCGCTGCTGGGGAACTCGGTAGCGGTTGGCAATGTCCTCCAGTGTGTCTCCCTGCTTGACGGTGTAGATCAATCCCGGCTGGCTGGGGATGAGGAGAACTTGCCCCGGCTTCAGCTCAGTACTGGCCTGAATACCATTGGAGACGGTGATGGCAGCCGCGTCGAGCTGATACATCTGGGTCAGTTGCCAGAGGGTTTCCCCCGGCTGAATTTCATGCTCCAGAATGCCTCTGGGCCCTTCTCCTGTCGGGATTCGCCCTTCTGCGAAGGCTTGGCGCAGCTGCTCCTTTTTCCGCTCGTAGTTTTGCTGCAGAGCGCCAGATAGCGTATGCACAGAGGGTGGGATCGGCTCTACCGCCGGAGACAGGAGGCGATTCAACTGTCGCTGCTGTAGGGTAGCGACTCCGGCCAAGCCCAGCATCAGCAAAAGACCAGTGGCCCAAGCCGGATATCCCCGACGCGCAGGAGCAGAATCCCCCGGCTCTGGATGGGCTGTCTCAGGCTCGGTTGGGCACCTGGGGGTGGCCGGCAGCTGCTCTTCCCCAGCTTCTGCGCAGGGATCCGCCTCCAGCTTCAGAAGCCATACCAGGCCCGTTAAGCTGAGAGAGAGGGCCAAACCAACCCATCTTGGCTTCGACCGCCCAGAGAGAGGGGCTGGAGCCCACTCCAGAAGATAGGCTTCCTCGGCAGATGAATCCGCAGAAGTCCAGGACTGTTCTGAAGGGATCCCCTTTAGGGGTGGGGGGAAAAGGGTGCTCACGGCAGCACCGCGGAAATCCAGCTCCCCGTTTTGGGGATTGGGGAAAGTGGGTTTTAAAGGCATCCTCACACCAACAGGCTGACACTAGAGTGCAAGAGAAGAAGATGTCAAAATGAGGGGCACAAGCCCCTTGGCACCGAGCACCCCTGGGGTGACTCAAGCCGGAGTGGAGTTCGCTAATGAACAGGCTGACTCGCACTCAGGTTAGAGTACCGTAGTTAACAAATCTAGACAAGTCTTGGCAGGTAATTTCAGCCACAATGCTTGCCTCACAATGGTTCCAGCCCTTGGCTCGTTGAGATTTTGTCGAGCCTCATCCGATTCAAGACAAAGTGCGCCATCGTCTTTTTTTGGAAGACAAAGCCTGTTTTGCTGTAGCTGAAACTACAAACTAGGGATACCCATGGATTTGGTTGTCTATAACACATTGACTCGCCGCAAGGAAGTGTTTCAGCCGCTGGCAGCAGGTGGATCTCATTCCGTCGGCAATTCCCAGGGATCCGCAGCTCCGGTTGCGGGGGAGAAGCCCCTGGTGCGGATGTATGTCTGTGGTGTAACGGTTTACGACCTCTGCCACCTCGGCCATGCGCGTACCTACGTGGTTTGGGACATGGTGCGTCGCTACTTGGAGTGGCGCGGCTACCGAGTGAAGTATGTGCAGAATTTTACCGATGTGGACGACAAGATCCTCAAGCGGGCGTTGGAACGTGGCGAATCCATGCAAGCGGTGGCGGAGCGCTTCATCGCCGAATATTTCCAGGACATGGATCGCCTGAACATCAAGCGGGCCGATCTCTACCCGAGGGCAACGCAATCGCTGCAAGCCATGTTCCAGTTGATCCAATCTTTGGAGCTCAAAGGCTTTGCCTACCGGGTACGGGATCCGATTCGACACCAGACCGACCCGTCTTCCCTCCTGCAAGCGGGACACCAGCCAGAGACCCCCGCCTCTGTTCAGTACTCTGTTTACTACTCTGTCCGCAAATTCCCGGATTACGGCCAGCTATCCGGTCGAAAACTGGAGGAGATGGAGGCGGGAGCCAGTGGCCGGGTAGGAGAAGAAGGAGCCGACAAACAGGATCCCTTCGACTTTGCCCTTTGGAAAGCGGCCCCCCCTTCTGAGCCGGGGTTTGCCTCCCCTTGGGGTTGGGGGCGACCGGGCTGGCACATCGAATGTTCCGCCATGGTGCGGGAGACCCTGGGAGATCACATCGACATTCACGCCGGCGGGGCAGATTTGATTTTCCCCCACCACGAAAATGAGCTGGCCCAATCGGAGCCAATCACCGGCAAGCCGATGGCCAAGTACTGGATGCACAACGGTTTTCTCAACATCAACGGCGAGAAAATGTCCAAATCTTTGGGCAACTTCACCACCCTGCGACAGGCCCTCGCCGTCTATCACCCCATGGCCTTGCGGCTGTTTCTGTTGCAGACCCACTACCGTAGCCCCATAGATCTCACCGAGGCAGCCATGCAGGCGGCTAGCCGTGGCTGGGAAACCCTCCAGAAAGGGATCCACTGTGCCCAGCACTTCTGCAAAGAAGAAAAGGGATCCCCTGATGCTGAGGCCATGCAAGCCTTTCAAGCTGCTATGGACGATGATTTTGGCACCCCTGAAGCGCTGGCTATCGCCTTTGAATTGGCCAAAGAACTCACCCGCGAACACAACCTGCTCACCCATCAAGGCCAAACCCACCTAGAGCCTCAGGCCCTGAGGCAAAAAAGCGCCGCTCTGCTGGAGATTTTGGCTACTTTGGGATTCTGTTGGCCCTCATTCTCTGAATTCGAGGGATCCAAAGAAGCAGCTACAAATGGGGAACTTAACTTTAAAAAAATCGAGGAGCTGATCGCGCAGCGCTCGGCAGCCCGCAAGGCCAAAAACTTTGCCGAAGCCGATCGCATTCGGGATCAGTTGAAAGCCTTCGGCATCACCCTCATCGATCAAAAAGATGGCACCACCCGTTGGCTGCGAGAATAGGGGTTGAGGAGCATTCCTCGGGCTCATTCAAAATGGATATGGCTGTAACCTAGGGGCTCAGAGGGGCAAAGTGCTTCTCCCTTCGTTTGGGTTGCTGGAAAAGTTCGGCTAGAGTCAGATCAGTGACTGTGTCAACGTCTCGGCGGATCTCAATGCTTTCTCCAGCTACCGCGCAAACTGATCTGAGTCCCATCGATCTGGATTGCCTGCTCACCCCTGAGATTCAGCGGCCAGCCCGCTACTTGGGCAAAGAGTTTGGCGCCGTCCACCGTCCTTGGGATTCGGCACGGGTGCGTTGGGTGCTGAGCTATCCAGAGTTGTACGAGGTGGGAGCTTCCAACCTAGGCCACCTCATCCTTTACAACATCCTCAACGCCCAGCCGGATCAACTGTGTGACCGCACCTACTTGCCAGGCCCGGATCTGGCGGCCCGCCTGCGGCAGTTGGGGATCCCCCTCTTTGCCGTGGAATCCCGCCGTCCTCTGCGCGCCTTTCACATCATCGGCTTCAGCCTGGCTTACGAGCTGGGGGGCACCAACATCCTGGAGATGCTGGACCTAGCCGGGATCCCGCTCAGGTGGTCGGAACGGCAACCCTTCACCCCGGAAGAGTGCCCTCTGATCTTTGCCGGTGGGCCAACCGCCACCTCCAACCCGGAGCCTTTTGCCGACTTTTTCGATTTCTTCGTCTTCGGAGATGGGGAAGAGGTGCTGCCGGAAATTGGCCAAGTGCTGGCCGGATCCCTGTCCAAGCCCCGCCGAGAGGTCTTGCTGGAGCTGGCCCAGGTGCCGGGGGTGTACGTGCCCCAGTTTTACGAAGGGATCCCGCCGCGGCCCATCGTGCCTGGGGTGCCGGAGCGCATCCGCCGTCGGGTGGCCCTGCCTCAACCCCAATACTCCGTCGGCCTGGTGCCTTTGGTGGAAACCGTCCACGACCGCCTGGTGATGGAAGTGCGGCGGGGCTGCACACGGGGCTGCCGATTTTGCCAGCCGGGAATGCTTACCCGCCCAGCGCGGGATGTGGATCCGGAAGCAGTGGTGGAGGCTGTGGTGCAGGGCTTGCGGAGAACAGGTTACAACGAATTTTCCCTCTCTTCTCTCAGTTGCTCCGACTACCTTTCCCTGCCGGCGGTGGGAGCGGAGCTGCACAACCGTCTCCTCAGAGAACACATTGCCCTTTCCCTGCCCAGCCAGCGGGTGGATCGCTTTGATGAGCAAATTGCCGCCATCATGAAGGGATCCCGCCGCTCCGGCCTCACCTTTGCCCCCGAAGCTGGCACGCAACGGCTGCGGGACATCATCAACAAGGGCCTCACCGATGCCGACTTGATTCGCGGCATTCGCACCGCCGTCCAAGAGGGCTGGGACAAAATCAAGCTCTATTTCATGATTGGCCTGCCCGGCGAGACCGACGCCGATGTCCTGGGGATCGCCCGCACCGTCGAGATGCTGCAGCGAGAATGTGCAGCCCTGGGTCGCAAGCGGGTGGAGTTTACCCTCACCCTCTCCAACTTCACCCCCAAGCCCCACACCCCCTTCCAGTGGCACCGGGTGGACTACGCCGACGTGCAGCGGAAGCAGGCCCTGCTGCAGAAGGAGCTGCGGCGGCTGCGGGCCGTCAAAGCCCACTTCACCGACATCCGCTTCAGCATCCTGGAAGACTTTATTGGCAAAGGGGATCGCTCCCTGGGACAGATGATCGAGCGGGCCTGGCGGGCTGGGGCCGGCATGGACGCCTGGTGGGAAAGCATCGACACCGCCTATGCTGCCTGGGTGAGGGCCTACTGCGGCGAAGAGGTGGATCCTGCCGCCGATCCGGTCGCCCTCTGCGCCCATCTCCCCATCCGGGAATTGGGCCTGGAGGATCCCTTGCCCTGGGATCACATCGATACCGGCATCGACAAAAAATGGCTGCAAAAAGACTACCGCCGCGCCCTGGAAGCCCTCACCGTGGAAGACTGCTCCTTCGAGGGCTGCTCCGCCTGCGGCATCTGCGGCCCCGGCTTCGGCCACAACATCGTCATTCCCCCTCCGCCCGTCCCGCCCCTGCAGAGCAAACCCACCCCCACCCCGGATCCCCTGGAGCCGGAGCCACCTGCCCAGCGTTTCCGCATCACCTACGGCAAAACCGGGGATCTGCGCTGGCTGGGCCACCTGGATCTCATGCGCCTGTGGGAACGGGCCTGTCGGCGAGCGGGGTTACCTCTGGCCTTCAGCGGCGGCTACCACCCCATGCCCCGCCTGGCCAACGCCAACGCTCTGCCCATTGGCCAGGAAGGCTATGGCGAAATCCTGGATCTGGAGCTGCTGGCTCGGCCTGAAGGTCCTCTGACGCCTGAGAAACTGCGCGCCCTTCTGAGCGAACAGCTGCCCCCGGAGATCCCCATCCAAGCCGTCCAAGAAATTAGCCTTCGGGATCCCTCGGCCACCGCAGCCGTTTACGCCGCCGAATATCAGCTCACGGTGAGCTGCGAGTTGCCCAAAGCCGTTCACGGCAGCGGGACGGAGTCCTCTTGGCCTGCCTGGGTCACCCAGATCCTAGACGCGCAGGAAATCTGGATTGAAAAAACCTCCAAGTCTGGCAAGTCCTCTCCCTTCAATGCCCGCGCCCTGCTTTACTACCTAGAGTTTCAGGGCCTGACCCCCGAGGGCAGTGCTTGCCTCCTTTACCGGGGCAGTTGCCGCAACGACGGTGCCTACCTGCGGCCCACCCATCTGGTTCAAATGGCCGAGTCATTGGGGTTGCCCCACTGGACACTACAGACGGCAAAGCGGCTGCGCCTGTTGTGGGAGAACCCCCTAGCCGATCCAGATTGAGCACTTCCTCTGGGAGCAACCCAAGGGCTAAGGGTCTGTCTGGGCTGAGGGATCCCACAAGCGCTATAATGCTGCTATTGCTGGCTCCTGCCGCTGTGGGGCTCGCCAAGCATCAACTTGACCAAGGGCGGGGTGAGCAGCAGGCAAAAGCTGGGCCGGATTCTGGAATGGAGACACTCTTAACTCAGTACCCAGGGCAGGTAACAGGCGTGATGGGGTCGAGTCGATAGGTGCAACAGAAAAGTGTGCCTCTTCGACCTAGCCCAGATCTAACCAGAAAATTTTACCCTGAGAAGGTGCTTCTTTCCGCGCGCAAACCCTGTCTTGTTGTGGACTATCGCTACGCGACGCTTTCGCGAACAGGCTGGGCCGCACAACTGGGGTTCTGCAATGGGCCAGCATTCGATCTCCCGAGGCGGAGCCGTCTTGCTCCCTGAGCCTATCGATTGAGCCCATCCATGAATCTCCATGCAAACCTCACCGAATCCATTCATCCCATCCGATGAGTTTTCCTTCCAATCAGCAGAAGCCCCCCGCTGTACCCACCAGAGCCAGCATTGGGTAGTTCACATGCACTTAAACTCACCTCACCCATTGGAGAGGAAACAAAGCCAAGCGTCAAAGCAGAGCTGAGGGTAATGGACAGCCCCATGATGAGTCAATCCTGGTCAAAGAAACTTAAGCGGATCCCGGCAAAAGGACAACACCTCGCCAGAATGAGGGTTCAATCCGTAACCGCGTGCCCTTGGGGCGGGGAGGGAAGTTAATGCCCAGGCAGATTGTCATTGCCGAGCAACATCGAGTGGCAGCCGTCTTCGCCGAAGATCAAGTGCAGGAGCTGATCGTCGCCAGCGGCGCTCACCAAGTGGGAGACGTTTACGTCGGAATCATCGAGAACGTTCTGCCCAGCATCGATGCCGCTTTCGTCAACATCGGCCCTGCAGAGCGCAATGGGTTTATCCACGTCAGCGACCTGGGCCCGCTGCGCCTCAAGCGAAGTCATGCCTCGATTTCTGAGCTGGTCTTGCCGCAGCAAAAGGTGCTGGTACAGGTGATGAAAGAGCCTACCGGCAACAAAGGGCCAAGGCTTACCGGAGATTTGGCCTTTCCAGGGCGGTATTTGGTGTTGCGACCCTACGGAAAAGGCGTTCATCTGTCCCGCCGCATCGAGGATCGAGAAGAACGCAACCGTTTGAAGTCGCTGGCCATTTTGATTAAACCCCCGCAGATGGGCCTGTTGGTGCGCACCGAAGCGGAAGGTGTGTCCGAAGAAGCGATGATCGACGACCTGGAGCAATTGAAGAAACTCTGGGAAGATATTCAACAGCAGTATCAGGCAGCACGGGGGCCGGGGCTACTCAACCGGGATGACGACTTTATTCAGCGGGTGCTGCGGGATGTTTACTCCGACGATGTGAACCGTATTGTGACCGACTCTGCGGCAGGAGCGAAGCGAGTCCGTAGCTATCTGCAGGGCTGGAACAAGGGCCAAATGCCCCCTGGTGTCGTTGTCGATGCCCACCGCGAGCCCACCCCCATTCTGGAGTATTTTCGGGTCAACGCGGTTATTCGGCAGGCGCTGCGGCCACGGGTGGATCTGCCCTCTGGTGGCTACATCATCATCGAGCCCACCGAGGCCCTGACGGTAATTGATGTTAACTCGGGCTCCTTCACCCAATCGGCCACTTCTCGGGAGACAGTGCTGTGGACAAACTGTGAGGCGGCTACCGAGATTGCCCGCCAATTGAGGCTGCGCAACATTGCCGGTGTGATTGTGGTGGACTTCATCGATATGGATTCCCGCCGCGACCAGTTGCTGGTTTTGGAGCATTTTAACAAGGCCCTCTCCAGCGACAAAGCTCGCCCACAGGTGGTCCAACTGTCGGAATTGGGGCTGGTGGAGCTCACCCGCAAACGGCAGGGGCAAAGCCTTTACGAGATCTTCGGCTATTCTTGCCCCACCTGTGAGGGGCTGGGGATCCTAGCCCGCTTGCCGGGGGCCGAGCCAGGGCATCTGTTAACAATAGAAAGCGGCCTGACGGTAACGCTACCCACCGAGGCGGAAGGAGGGGATGAGGAAGAGGCCGGCCCGATCCTGCCCCGCGATGGCAACCCCCAACGGGCACGCCTGCGAGTGGGGAGCGATGGGCTGTCTCGAGGCGATAGCCGTGCGCTGCTGCGGCGGTCGCGATCTGCCCCCGGACAACGACGCCCCAGCCCGGATCCCTTTACGACTTCAGACGATCTGGAGGAAGAGCCACGGGTTGAAACAGGACGCAAGCGTCCCCGCGAAGACTGGGGGGATCCCCGCACCGGCCAGCGCCTCGTTACGCGGAGCCCAGATACTCCTGCAGACGAGGAAGCCCCAGAGCCGATGCAACTGCCAGGGGGCGGAGCAGACCTAAAGCGTCAAGAACCCCGCCGTTCTGGCCCTGGGGAAGAGGCAGAATCCACCGCACGCAAAGACCACGCTCCCCCAGCCCGCACCGTTCGCGCCAGCGGGACGGAGTCCTCAGAAGGCCGTCCGGCCCCGGTACGGCAAACCGTCACCGTGGAGATGACCCCGTTACAACAACGGGTCTACTCGGAGCTGGGGCTGTCGCCGCTGTTGCTGCTTGACCAGCCGCCGCCTTGGGGCCGAGACACGGCGGTTAGGGTGGTTCTGCCGGGAACTCTAGAGGCGGAAAGTCCGCCCAGGATGGAGACTGAGGCAACTTCTCAGACAGAGGAGTTGGCACCCGAACCGGAGGCTCTGCAGGAGAAGGAGCTGCTGGACAACCTCTCTCCACCCGAACTTTCTGAACCCGAAATCTCCTCTGCTGAATCGTTCGTGCCAGCAGTGCAGAGCAGCTTGGCCGAGCCAGCCGCGGAACTGGGGATCAGCCCTGCCCAGCAATCTCCAGCAGCCTCCAGGCGACGGCGCTCCCGCAGCAGTTAGGCGCTGCTCTCAAGCCCAGGGGCAGGCATGGGAGTATGGTGGAGCGGGCAAGGCCGAGTTTGATCTGGGAGGGATCCCTTTGGCAGCAAGGGATCCTGCGGGTGGCGGGGGTGGATGAGGTGGGGCGGGGAGCCCTGGCTGGGCCAGTGGTGGCGGCGGCGGTAATTTTGCCGGCCCAGATGGATCCCAAAGCACTGGAGGGAGTGAGGGATTCCAAACAACTGCGTCCGCAGCAACGCGCTCAATGGGCGGAACGGATTCGGCAGGTGGCTTTGGCTGTGGGCGTTGGCAGTGCCTCTGCTGCTGAGATCGACCGGCTCAACATTCGCCAGGCCACGGTGCTGGCCATGCAGCGAGCTTTGGCCAAGTTGGATCCAATCGAACACATTTTGCTGGATGGATTGCCGCTGGCCGAGCTGGGATCCCGGCAAACGGCCCTGGTCAAGGGGGATCACATCAGCCTCTCCATTGCCGCTGCTTCAGTTGTGGCCAAAGTCTGGCGAGATGCCTTGATGCAGAGCTGGGATCGGCAGTACCCCGGCTACGGCTGGCGCACCAACGCTGGCTATGGCACGCGGGAGCACCGACTGGCGTTGCAGAACTTGGGGCCCACCCCGCAGCACCGCCGCAGCTTTGCCCCCTTGGCAGAACTGAAAGTCAGCAGATATGATGGTTAATGCAGTTGCATTGCCCACGTAGCTCAGTGGACTAGAGCACTGGGTTCCGGTCCCAGGTGTCGGAGGTTCGAATCCTTTCGTGGGCGTCTTCAGGCATATAAGTTCAGCCATATAAGTGGGCAACATACTCTCCGTACCCGTTGTAGGGCAAGGTGGGAACGATTTGCCACTGGGAACGGGATCCGAAACCGATCAAGACTTCCTGCTCCTGTGACCAGCGGGGGTGGGGCACCCTAGGATCCACATTGGCCTCAAATCCATACTCCTCAGGGGCGAGGGTATTCCAAAACGTGGAGGGTTGATGATCCAAAAGCTCGATTTTGACGATGGATTTTCCCCCCTTAAAGCCATACTTCCAGGGAACTACCATGCGAATTGGCGCTCCGTGCTGTTTGGGCAACGGCTTGCCATAAACGCCGAGGGCAAAAAAGGCCAACTCGTTGGCCATTTCCTCGATCCGCAACCCTTCCGTGTAGGGCCAAGGCAAGTTGGGGGGCCAGATCGGGCCAGGCATAATTTCCGGATCGTAAAAGGAAGTGAAGCGGACAAATCGAGCCGTCGGCAAAGGATCCACCCGTTCCAGCAACAGCCGCATCGGAAAGCCCAACCACGGCACCACCATCGCCCAGGCTTCCACACAGCGAAAGCGATAGATGCGCTCTTCGAGGGGGAAGTTAAACAGATCTTCCAGGCCCAACCGCTGAGGATGCCGCACCAGCCCGGTAATCTCGACAGTCCAGGGATCCGTGGGCAAAGCCTGTGCAGCCCGCCAGACGCGCTTGCCGGAGCCAAACTCGTAAAAGTTGTTGTAACGAGCAGCTACAATCTCCTCGGTGACGGGCCTGCCCACATCCGAAAAGTGGGGGTTGAGTGGGATCCCCCTCAGCTCTCGTTCTACCGAGGGAGCAGCTCCCCTGCTGCCAAACCCAAAAATAGAAAAACTGGCTCCCACCCCAACGGATCCCAGTTGCGCTAGAAATTGCCGCCGGCTGAAAAACATCTCTTCTGGAGTGACCTGTGCCTCTCGTTGCCAGGGGTGAGGAACTCGGATCCCGAACATCCATCAGCCATCCTTTGATTCAGAGTCAGGGAAAAAGTCTGCCGCCCGAACTACTACATCCTAAATGAATTACTACATCCTAAACGGATCTAAGCCGACATTCCCCGAGCTCGTTTCCAGCGCTGCCCCATGTGTAGTCATTTCAAATGTAGTCATTTCAAACAGCAATGAAACGATTTGTTATGTCTGTCCCTGGCTCCCCTCTCCTTTTGACAGAGGGGTTGGGGGTGAGGGAAACCCTGCAGGCTGGGATGATCGGTGACGAAATCACGGTATAGCCGTGTTGGCTGAGTCCGTGCTGCTGGAAAAAAGTGTGGGGATCAGCTAAGGACTTGAGCTGGGCTCCGGCAAAACGTAGATGGACTCCACTTGCCGCCCTGCCGATGGCACTGCCTGGATGGTGCCCTTGTCGATGTGGTAAATGACTTTCTCCGCTTGCAACTGATTCTCCCCTTGGTTGATGATGACCTGGCCCTCCAGCTCAATGCGTTGCTCCTGGCTGTAATACACAGCTCTTTGGGCGCGGGCCGTAAGCCGCTCGGCAGGAAAACTGAGGGTGACATTGCCAATGGCCGTAAAAACCCCTGTGTTGGCGTTGGCCTCCTGCACATCGGCGCTGATGCTGATGGCACGGGGATTCTGACCCCAAGCCGGGATTCCAAGGGCCAGCACCACACCCACAGCCCAGCCCAGCGTCCCTAGCCGCTGCCAACCCTTCCGGTCAAACGCCATCTCCAAAGCCATGCCCCATCACCCCGTCAAACCACCACAGCAGCCAGTCTAGCCCGTCAATCCAGGTCACAATGGCGGGGGGCAGCCTATGGGTCCGTTCCCTTTCCCCCCTGGGGCAGAGCTTGGGCAAGCTGTCTTTCCAATTCGGCAACCCGCTGCATGAGCTGTCGGTTGGCTTCCAGCAGCTCCCGCGCCTGGCTGTTGAGATAGGGATCCGATTCCCACCAATTGATGCCGATCTCCTTGGCCTTATCCACCGAAGAAATCAGCAGGCGAATGCGCACATTCAGCAACTCCACATTGCCCACCGAAACGGTGATGTCTCCGGCGATCACAATGCCCTTGTCCAGCACCCGCTCCAGCACATCGGCCAGCGAGGAGCCATGAGTAGCCGTGGTCAAGGGTTGAGAGCTAATCGGCACAGAGTTCATCGACCTCCAAAGTGTACCAACAGGCAAAAGACTCAGCCAGGCAGTTGGTCTAGCAGATAATTCAGCAGCTGGGATCCCTCTTCATAGCGCTTGCCGGCTCGCGGCAACAGCACATCCGCACACAAAGCGCGAAAATCGGCATTCTCTTTGCTAACTGCCAGCTCATGTTCCTTGACAATGCGCCCGATCATCAAACAACTGCGCAGGCTGGGGTGGCGCGTCAGATCCAACTTGCGGCGAAAAGCCCGCACAATGTGGACGATCTTGAGGGCGTCGGGGCCGGATAAGCCTATTCGCGAGGTGAGAATCTCCTTTTCGGTCTCGATGTCCGGCTCCCCCATATCGATGGTGATCATCCGATCCAGCAGCGCATCTTGGGCCCTGTGAACCCCGGTATATTCCTCCGGGTTAGAGGTAAAAATGGCCCGGAACTGGGGATGCACCCGCAGATATTCCGAGCGGTTGCTGTCCGGCGGCAACACCAGCAGCCTCTCCTCCAAGGCACTCAGGAGAGCATTGTTGGCCTCAGGGCGGGAGCGATTGAACTCGTCGTAGATGAGGGTAAACCCCTCTCGGCAAGCCAAGGTGAGGCGGGCATCCACCCAGCGCTGCTGCACATCCTCCTCCGTCTTCACCACCGAGTGAATGAAGTTGTCCACCACCCGCCGATGGGTAAAACCGGTGCGCCCCCCGATGAGGTCGGAAGAATCGAAGCGGTCATCCCCATAGATCAGCATAATGGGACGGCCCAGCAGGCTGGCCAGGTGCATCGCCAAAGTGGTTTTGCCCGTACCCGAAGGCCCCCGCAAATGCACCGCAAAGCCCGATTGCAAATAGCGCAAAGCGCGGCGGGTAATCCGCTCAATGTAGGGGGTGTTCACGAACTGGCGGGGACGCGCCTGCAGAACCGTGGCCATGGAGATACTCAACCTCTTTGCTGCCCTAGACTCTTTTGCCTTGACTATAGCCCGGATGTTCTCCCTGCGCTCGGCACAACTAAACTGCGACCGTCCCCGACACCATGCGCCGCAGCGTAGCCAAGATTTCCGAGGGATCCACCCCCAGATCCACCGCGCCGCGGGCCAACAAATCCCGCACCCGTTCCCGATCCCCAATTACCTGCAGCAGGGTCAGGTTGGGATCCTGTGCTTGTAGGGCACTCACATAGTTGTTGACGTAAGCGAGGATGGGATCCGCTTGTTCCTCAGCCCTAGGCGGAACTTCAGGGGGTTCAGGCGTTATTAAACCCTCCGAGGGCTGGGGCTGGGGAACAGAGACGGGAGCAGGCGGCTCCACTGGGGCTTGGTCTTCGGCTATGGGCGTTGAGTCAGAGGCAGATATTGGCGCCTCACCGGCAATCTCAACGGAACTGCCAGAACCTTCACCGGAAATGGAGACCTCAGGTTCTGGGGCGAGGACAGGGATCCCATTGCCCCACACCTGCTTATGCAACTCCGCCCGGAAAGTGGCCAGGGATCCCCGCAGGGCCTGGGCCTGGGCTTGCTGTTCCTGAGCCATCTGAGCCAGCTCCTGTCGAGCCATTTGCCGGAGAGCCTGTACCCACTGCCGCAAATCGGCGCAAAAAGACTGCCGCGCTTGCTGAGTTTTGTCGGCCATCGCCTGCCGAGCCTGCGTATAGGTGCTCAGCAAATGCTCCACAGCCGCAGTCAAGTTAGCCCGGAAAGCCTGCAATTGCTGCCGGCTGACTTCCAATTGAGCAGCTCGTTCCTGCTCCAGGCGAGCCAGACTCTCTGCCACCGACTTGGCCCGCTGAGCCGCCGCTTCCGAACGGGAGCATTCGTCCAGGGATCGCCTCACAGCCCGCTCCTGCCTCAGTTTCTGCAATTGGCTGCGGGTTTGCTCCGTCTGGTGCCGTATTGCTTCTTGTCGTTGCTGGCGGCGCTGCCCCAGCTCAACCATCAGGGCTTGGTGCTGCTCTAGGCGCTGCTGCCGGGATCGGCTTAACAAACTTCGATTCTGAGCCACCCGCTGGCTGCGGGCCATGGCCCATTGTTCCTGCAAACTCATGATCTCCAATCCCTCACGTCGTTTTCAATGCTTGGGTGGATACAGCTTCTCTGCCTGTTCCCAACTGGATGGCACTGCCAACCTGTAGCTCAGTGCAGCTGCAAGACTCAATCCTCGAACAAAACCCGCAGAAGCAAGGCAGAGACCGGCGGTGGATCCCTGCCTCGCTTTCCGAGAGCCTTCACAGCGGCCAGCTCCAGACCCCCGCCCAAGACCCATGACCCGTCAAACCATCACGGTATTGAAGGCAAGGGGATTGAGTGATTGGGCCAGATTTAGACGGCAGGAGCAGCAGCAGTAGCCGTCAGACCCACAGCCTCAGCGTACTTCAGGTAGGTTTCCACGGAAGCCACAACGACGCGGGCTTCAATGGCCAACAGCTCGATCCCAACCAAAGAAACCCGCACCCAGGCATCGACAACGATACCTTTGTCCAAGATGCGATCGATCACTTCGGCCAAGCTGGACGAGGAGTTCACTTTCTCAACTGCCATAACGATCTCTCCTGCACTGATACTGCTGATACTGATGAGGGTTGAAAAGGACAGACAACTCGGCGGCAAAATGGCATGTAGAAGGGATCCCAGCTGAGGATTCACCTTCCCTAGGGCGACAGCCGCACCCTCTATCACCCTAGCCCTATTGTGCTGGCTTTTTTCGGGGAGAACACCCGTAGATTCGCTTAAAAAAGACGGCTAAAAAAGACGGCGAACTCGAGGGGAGAACACCCGTAGATTCGCTTAAAAAAGACGGCG
>NZ_JANSIL010000109.1:0-7612 GCF_047462015.1 Synechococcus sp. R5-13
GCTTGCCAACTGCAGGGCTACCGAAAGCCCGCCCTGTACTGCGAAGCAGTCAGGGTCGGGTAGTTTACTGCCAGCTTTTTGCGCTTCTTGGCCATGAAAGCGAGATCCTTAGCCCAGGAGGTTGGCGGGCCGACTCAGTTGGATCCCCTGCGAGAGCTGGGGTTGAACTTGTGGGGGATCCTCACTTGGCCAATTTCCTTGGGGCTGGTCGTCTTCTCCTGCTGGGTGCTGTATCGATTTGGCCCCAGCCTGCGCCGACCCCAAATCCCGATTTGGCCGGGGGCCATCGTGGCCAGCCTACTGTGGGTTGGGGTGTCGTGGGGGTTGCGGATTTACGTGGAGCACTTTGGGCAGTTCAACCAAGTCTACAGGGCGGTGGGGGCAGTTATTGTGCTGCTGCTCTGGGTTTGGCTCACTTCCTTGGCGCTGCTGTTTGGGGATCAGATCAACATCGCCCTCTACCAGGCGCGAAAATGGATTGCAGAACGGGATCCCTAGCCCTTACTCCAAATCCGAGTCATGGATGCAGACGGAAATTCTCTCACCCACTCCTGAGCACATTGCCGTAGCGGCGGCAGCCTTGCTGCGGGGCCAGTTGGTGGCCATCCCCACGGAGACGGTTTACGGCCTGGCGGGCCATGGCTTGGATGAGCAGGCAGTGGCAAACATTTTTGCCGCCAAGGAGCGCCCCCGCTTCGATCCCCTGATCCTGCATCTGCCGGCTGGGGTGACCCTAGAGCAATTGCAGGGATGGCTGGTGGACGTGTCGGCTTTTACTCCCGCCGCTCGCGCTCTGCTGGGATCCCTGATCGACACCTTCTGGCCGGGGCCCCTAACCTTGGTGCTGCCCAAGTGTCCCACCGTGCCGGATCTGGTAAGCAGCGGGTTGCCTACTGTTGCCCTGCGGGTGCCTGCTCACCCGGTGGCTCAAGCTTTGTTGCAGGCGGTGCAAACCCCTCTGGCTGCCCCCAGTGCCAATCGCTTTGGCCGCATCAGCCCCACCTCAGCCCAGGCCGTCTATGCAGAGTTGGGAGGGCGGATCCCTTACATCTTGGAGGGGGGAGAGTGTGCTGTGGGCCTGGAGTCCACCGTGCTAAAGCTCAGCCCCGAGGGGATCCCAACGCTGCTGCGCCCAGGAGGGATCCCACTGGAAGCCCTGGAGGCCCACCTGGGGTTGCCCATCCGGTTGCCCCCAGAACAGGCCCCCAAGGATGGCACAACGGGCCCGCCGGAAGCGCCAGGACGGCTGAGCAGCCACTACGCTCCCAGTAAGCCCCTCTGGCTTTTGCCCACCCCTTTTGCCCAGCTTCAGCCCGGCGATTGGCAACAGGTGCAGCACCTGACAACCGGTCATTCCCACCTGGGCATCCTCAGTTTTGCCACGGATCCGCAGGCTCTGCTGAACACCCTCTCCCGCCATTGGCCGGGGATCACTTTCAGTTTGGAGTGTTTGGGTTCGGATCCCAAGGCAGCCGCCCGCGCCCTCTTTGCCAGCCTGCGCCGCCTGGATGAGGGAGATGCTACGCTCCTGCTGGCAGAGCCCCCACCCATCTCGACGGGGTTGGGCTATGCGATGATGGATCGGCTACGCCGGGCCAGCAGCCTTTCGCGTTAGCGTCGCTTAGCGATATGGAACTCTCCCCCCTCGTTGCCATCGTAATGGGCAGCGATTCCGATTTGCCCACCCTTGCACCTGCCGCCCAGGTGTGTGAGGAGTTTGGGATCCCTTACCAGATGCAGATCCTCAGCGCCCACCGCACCCCCGAGGCGATGGTAGAGTTTGCCCGCCGCGCCCATACCCAAGGGATCCGCGTCATTATTGCCGGGGCAGGGGGAGCAGCCCATTTGCCGGGGATGGTGGCCTCTCTCACCCCCCTGCCGGTGATCGGGGTGCCGGTGCTCAGCCCATCCCTGCAGGGGATCGACTCCCTGTACTCAATTGTGCAAATGCCCAAAGGGATCCCGGTGGCCACGGTGGCCATTGGCAACGGCTACAACGCGGGTCTGTTGGCGGTGCAGATCCTAGCCAGTGGAGATCCCGATCTGCTCCGGCGGGTGATCGCCTATCGGGAAAGCCTAAAACAGGCGGTGCAGGAGAAAAACGACCAGTTGCAAGCCCAAGGGTGGAAAGCCTACCTCGACTCTATAAAGCATAAGAGCATAATTTAAGGAGCGTTGATCTATCTTGCCGCTTGCAAAGGGCCAGATAGGGCCGAGTTTTGGGAGTTGCCATCGGTGAAGCATCAATCGGGTCGCCCTTCTTCCGGCCAGGGATCCTGGCCAGAATATCTGCAGCGGGTGGGGCGTGGGGCAGTGGAGACGGGATCCCAAGTTGCTCTGTGGATCCTAGCGGGGCCGCAGTGGCGGGTTTTGGCTCTGTCGGCCTTGGCGTTGGCAGGGCTGGCCTTCTGGAATGGGCGGCTGGCGCTCTCTCTGGGGGTGGGCACCTTGGTGATGTTGGGGCTACAGGGGGTGCGCAGCCCTGAGTTCAACCGCCGCTGGCAGGAGTGGCAAGCTTGGTTTCGGCAGGCGGATCGCTGGCTTTTGCTGGCAATTGGTTCGGGAGCAGCCGCCACCTTGGGCACCTACACCCTCATCTCCATCTGGGCAGAATCCACCCAACGCTGGCTGGCCACCGGTGCCATTCTACAGGGATTGGCCACTCTAGCCTTGTTGTCGCTGCTGTTTGGGGAGTGGCTCAGGGGCCGACAAGAGCGGCAACGGTCTCAATTGGAGCGCGACCTCAGCGACATTGCTTCTCCCGATCCCTTCCGACGGCTGGCGGGCGTTCGCCGCTTGCAGAGCTTAATGTCCCACCTGGATCCCGAGCAAACCCGGCTGGCGGTGGATTATCTGCGGTTGGCCCTCGACCAAGAGACGGTAGCGGTTGTGCGGGAAGCCCTGCTGGAGGCCCTACAGGGATGGGGGATCCTGCGCCGCCTCAACGATTTGACCAATCTCAAACACCCCAGCAGGGATCCCTCTTCAAACTAAGATAACGGCTGTCTTGGTCCTCAAGGGTTTGACTGGGATGATAAATTCAGTCCCTTGGGCAATCCGCCAAATAGATTGCTCACCTCAGGTTTAGCTAAACCGCCGAGAAGCCCCGCGCTGTATGCGTAGCAACCCTGCGGGAAGCTAGCTACAGGGTCGGGAGTATGTTACGCGGCATACCCCCTTTCCATCTAGGCTCAGGCTTGTCCCTCTGCCGCCATCCCTATTGCAAAAAGCTTGCTTGGAGCTGGCCTGCAAGGAAGGCTAGGATCCTTATACTATGGGGGTAATGATCTCCAGCCGCTCCTTTAACCGCACCGTGCCAGCATGTATACCATTTCCGACTTTGACCGCCTGATCCAGTTTCTCCCAGTGGAGATCCGCCCTGAAGTGCAGATCGAGATCGGCACCCCCGACCAGTCTCGGATTGTGCAGCCGCTGTGGCGCTTTCCCTGGCAGAAATACTCTCGCTTTGCCATTGACCTCAGCCGTTGGCAGAAGCTGAGCCCTGACCAGCAGAAGATCTACTTCTTGCGAGAAGCGGTGATGGCCACAGAGCTGGCTTTGGGGGATAACTGGTCGGCGTTGTTGCTGTATCCCGCCTTGATCGGGGCCGGCAGCATGGGCATTTTGGTAGAGCTGCAGATGGGAGATAACCTCGGCGTTGGCTTAGCAGCAGGCTTGGCCGCGTCAGCGGTGTTTCTGTTGCGCAAAGCGGAGAAGGGCCAGAAGGCCCAGGTGGCAGCCGACGAGTTTGCTGTGCGCTATGCCTCCCAGAATGGCTACACCTCCGAACAGGCAGCTTCCATTTTGCTAAGTGCGCTGCAGCAGGTGGCTATTCTAGAAGATCGCGTTAAAACTGACTACGACACCACCATGCGCCGCCGCAACCTGGAGTTCTTGGCGCAGCGGGGTTTGGGATCCGGCACCTTGACCATCAATCCTAAGTACCGCAACAAAGGCCAGAGCTCCAACCCCGGCCCCAATCCTTACCAAAACCCCTTCCAGCGCTGAGTCTTCAAGGCATGCGCAGCTCCCCTTCTACCTCGAGGCGGGTGTAGGGGCCGACGCGAAGGAAGCGCTCCCCCAGCATCTCGGCGGCGGCAGGCTGGATCCAGCCCATGCGCTGCAGCAGGTGCAAAGCCAGGGCATACTTGGCCCGGGCGGCTCCATCCTGAACCTTGATGGCCAGGCCCATGCCTTCCCCCACCCGGCCAATGCACTGGATCCCTTCAGCACCCGATTTGCTCACCAGATCCCCTTGAGTAGCCCGCATCAACTCCGTGTCGAAACACCCCTGTCCGGCCACCATCTCCGGGTGATGGGTCATGGCCCGTGCTACCGATTCCAAGTCGGGCCGCTCGCCGGCAGTCAGTTGGGCGAATAGGGAGGCCAGGTGATTCAGTTGCAGTTGGTAGGTGGGCACCCCACAGTCATCCCGCGCAAACAAAAACTCTTCCGAGGGCATTTGCAGCAAATCCGCCAACTTGGCCCGCACCAGCGCTTGCACCGGATGCTGCCGCTGGGCATAGTCCGACAAGGTCCAGTTTTGGGCGCGGCTGGCCATAAGCATGCCGGCATGTTTGCCGGAGCAGTTGTGGCAAAGGGGGCTGGGCTTGCCGGGTGGGGTGGGGCAGACCAGCAAATCGGGAGATAGATCGGCCCGCCACAGTATGCTGAACACCTGCCGCGCATGAGCCGTGGTGCCCTGATGGGATCCGCACATGATGGCAATATCTTTCTCAGTGAGGCGGTAGCGCTCGCGGATGCCGGTGGAGAGCATGGCCAGCGCTTGGAAAGGCTTGAGGGCAGAACGGGCAAAGACGGGGGTGGTGCTGTTGCCGGCCATGGCCAGAGAACGCCCGCGGCTATCGGCCACGACAGCTTGGCAATGATGGATAGATTCGGTCAACCCCTCCCGCAAGACATGGATTAAGAGTTCAGGGGCGGTGGAACGATTCTCAAATGACATGAAAACCTGGGAAAGGGCTGACGAAGCTGGGAAAGAGGGTGTGTACTCTTCAAATCATACGCGCAGATCCTACGCGAGAAGTTGGCGGGATCCCCTAAAGTAGCAAAATGGAACCCTTCCGCTCGGATCCCTGACCTCTGCCATGTCCTCCAATCCCCTGGTGTTTTTGGTCTGTCACGGCAGCCGGGATCCCGATTATCAGCAGGCTTTGGCAGATTTGTTGGCCCGGGTGCGGCAGCGGCTGGCCCCTCAGCCGGTGGAGCTGGCCCAGTTGGAAGGTCAGCCTCTCACCTTGGCCGAGCAGATTCAGGGACGGCTGGCAGCTTGGCTGGGCGCAGGCCGATCTCCCGATCAAGTGGTGCTGCTGTCGCTGTTTATGGGCGAGGGATCCCATGTGGAAGAGGATTTACCGGCTGCGGTGAAGCAGGTTCAAGCTCGCTGGCCGCGCCTGCCCATCCGGTTAACACCCCCCATTGGCCAGCACCCGGCCCTCCTGGATCTGTTGGTGGCTCGCATTCTGGCTCCACAGCCCTCTTGCTCTGCAACGCTCAGGCAATCCGGCGAACGGGCAGATGCCTGGATTGTGCTTGGCCATGGCAGCCGTCTGCCGGGGTTTGCCGCCCAGCTCCAAGCAGGGATCCAAACTGTGCAACGGCGCTTGCCCGAGATCCCCTTGCATGTGGCTTTTGCTGCCCAGTCCCCCACCTTAGAAGCGGTCGTGATCCATTGCTTGCGCCTTAGCCAGTGCCGTCTACGGGTGCTGCCGTTTTTTCTCTTTCCAGGCGGTCTGCTGCGCGCCCTACAAGAACAGGCTCAGCGATTACAGCGGGAATGGCCTCTGCTCCAAATCCAGGTGGAGCCGCCCCTCTGGCGGGATCCTCAACTGATGCAGGCCATTGTGGAGACACTCCAGGCTTTTAGCCCGGCGCTGGAATAGCCGAATCTTTCCCGTTCCCTCAAAATGGATATTTCCAACAGCAATGACGCGACCGGGACTTGAGATGGGCAAAGTGTATTTGGTGGGGGCAGGGCCTGGGGATCCAGGGCTGCTGACGGTGAAGGGAAAGGCGCTACTCGCCCACGCGGATGTGGTCATCTACGATGCTCTGGTGGGATCCTCCATCCTGGAGCTGATCCCGCCGACGGCAGAACGGATCTATGCTGGCAAACACTGCGGCGCTCACACCTTGCCCCAGGAGCAGATCACAGCCTTGCTGATGGAGAAAGCTCGGACGGCAGCCGTGGTGGTGCGGCTCAAAGGGGGGGATCCCTTCATCTTTGGGCGAGGCGGCGAGGAGATGTTGGCTCTGGTGCAGGCCGGGATCCCAGTGGAGGTGGTGCCGGGAATTACGGCGGGCATTGCCGCCAGCGCCTATGCCGGGATCCCTCTCACCCATCGCGACCTCAGCTCCTCAGTTGCTTTTGTTACCGGACATGAGGCGGCAGGGAAATACCGCCCTCAGGTCAATTGGCGGGCTTTGGCCGGGGCGGTGGAAACCCTGGTGATCTACATGGGCATGCACAACCTCAGCCACATTGCCGCTGAATTGTTGGCCGGAGGGAAAGCTCCCGACACCCCGGTTGCCCTGATCCGCTGGGGCACCACCCCTGAGCAAGAGATTCATCTGCTCCGCCTGCAGACTCTGGCTGGGCAGCCCTCGCCCGTAGCACCGCCTTCAATTGTTGTGGTGGGAGCGGTGGTCAGCCTGGCCAGCTTGTTGCCCACTTTGCGTCCGCCAGTCTCGTATTGCTCCGCAGCGCTTGCGCAACCGGAATCTCCATGAACGCCTTCTTTCGCAAGTTGGGTGCCCTCTTCTCCGCCTACTACGCCTACATGCTGGAGTACCGGGCCGAGCTGATCCTGTGGGTGTTGGCCGGATCCCTGCCCCTGATCATGATGGGGGTGTGGAGCGAGGCAGCCCGCTCAGGAGACTTCTCGCTGTCTGCTCTGGAGTTCATCCGCTACTTTCTGGCGGTGTTCCTGGTGCGCCAGTTCACCATCGTCTGGGTCATCTGGGACTTTGAGCGAGAGGTGGTCGAAGGCAAATTATCTCCTCGCCTGTTGCAGCCTCTGGATCCGGCTTGGCACCATGTGGCCAGCCACCTGATGGAGCGCTTGGCCCGTCTCCCCTTTACCCTGGTTTTAATCGCCCTTTTCTTCGTCCTCTACCCCCGTGCCTTTTGGATCCCCTCTTGGGCCCAGGCGGGGCTGGGATCCCTGGCCATTCTCCTGGCTTTTGCCCTGCGCTTTCTCATGCAGTACACCTTGGCGCTGCTGGCCTTTTGGGTGGAACGGGTGACGGCCTTGGAGCAGTTCCATTTTTTGGTGTACTTGTTTTTCTCGGGGGTGATCGCTCCTCTGGAGGTGTTCCCACCCCCCGTGCGCCAGCTCTTGGCCTGGACACCCTTCCCCTACCTGGTGCACTTTCCCGCCAGCCTCTGGGCAGGGATCCCGGTGGATATTCTGGGCGGCTTTGGCATGGGCCTGGCCTGGACGGGCCTGCTCTGGCTGGCTAACCGCTGGTTGTGGCGCAAAGGCTTGCAACAGTACTCGGGAATGGGAGCTTAGAGGGCCAGGTTCAGCTAGAAATCGCAGGAGCCCCGCACTGTACCCGTAGGGTCAGTGCCGGGAGGAATGCGCTTTGA